>NZ_JBDGQZ010000016.1:0-86188 GCF_042218505.1 Halobellus sp. | reverse complement strand
GACGGCGCGTATCCACGGCCTGAAGGCCGTGGTATTGCGCCTGTTCAGCCTATAATCGATCCGACGAGCAGGAACCCGAGTGCGATCAAGGTAAAGACGCCGACGACCGCCCCGATCACGGCGAACTCCGCCGGTGGAACGGCGATGTCAGGAGGCCCTGACGGCGTCGGCAGCGACTCGATGTCGCTCGGGACGGTGCCCGAAAACTGGATCGGAGCCAGCCCGCCGTTCCCGCCGGCCCCGCCAATAAAAAGCACGATCGCGACGAGTCGGAGCCACCGACCGAGGTCGAATGGCCACAGCAACTCCCGCGCCGCTGCCGCCGCGTCGTCGATCGCATCGAGGGCATACAGCGTCATTGGGGTGCCACCTGGAGCGGCCCGGCAAGTAGACGGCTGAACGGGGTATCGGTGCGACTCGTGGAGGGGGAACCAATTCGCGCCATCGCAGCAGGGACCTCACCGGGGACCAACAAAGCCGTTCCGATCGATTCCGGGCGCGAGTGAACCCGGCAGCGCTCACAGCGAGACCAACGCGATCTCGAGACGCTGAAAAAGATCCCCCCGATCTTCCGCGGCGTGACCGACTCGTCGAAGGCGACAGTCCCGATGAGCGAACTCACAATGAAGAAGTTCGTATCCGGACGAGCGTGACCGGCATCTAAGAGCCACAACTGTTAGGACGCACGGGACGAACTCGAAACAACGATGCCCTCCACGACCCCCGACGCGGCGATTCAGGCGACTGAGCTCCGGAAAGCATACGGCTCGGACGTCGCGCTCGACGACGTCTCCCTGTCGATTCCGTCCGGGACCGTGTACGGCTTTCTCGGGCCCAACGGCGCCGGGAAGACGACCACGATGCGGATCCTGACCGGGCTGACCCAGCCGACCGACGGATCGGTTCAGATCGCCGGGACCGACGTTCGGGACCGCCGAGCGCTCGCCCCACGCGTGGGCTATCTCCCGGAGACGCCGCCGCTCTACGAGGAGTTCAGTGCGCGCGAGCAACTCGATTACGTCGCAGACCTCAGAGACATCCCCCCATCGACCGCTGAAAAGCGCATCGAGCGCTACCTCTCGGAGTTCGAACTCCGCGATGACGCCGACAAGCGCATTGACGCGTACTCGAAGGGAATGAAACAGAAGACGGCGTTCGTCCAGGCCGTCCTCCACGACCCCGACGTGCTCTTTCTTGACGAGCCGACGTCGGGACTGGATCCCCGTGCGGCGCGGCGTATCAGGGAGTCGATCACGACCTTCGCCGACGGGGGAACCACGGTCTTCCTCTCGACGCACATCCTGCCGGTCGTCGAGTCTGTGGCCGACGAAGTCGGCGTGCTGTTCGACGGGCGAGTCGTCGCAGAAGGGACGCCTGCGGAACTCCGCGCCCGGGCCGAGGGTGAGGGCGGGTCCCTCGAAGACGCGTTTCTCGCGGTCACGAGCGATGGCGCGGCAGGCCTCGGTGCCGCTGAGACCACCGAATCGACTGTGGGAACCTCGGCCCCGACGGCCTCGTCGGATGCGGTGGACGACGGACGATGAGCGCCAGACGCGACCTCCGACACGGACTTCGGATCGCTCGCGCCGAACTCTCCCGAAGCATCCGGGGATACGGGCGGGACTGGCGTCGCCTCGTCGGAATCGTGATCTCGGTGCTATTCTTCGGCGGGTATCTGCTGTTCTCCCTGCCGGCGGCCTACGCGGTCGGCCGGCAGGCAGGGTCGCTCGACGCCGTTCCGTTTCTCGGGGCTGGAACGTCGCTGCTGCCGGTCGGTCTCGTGGGGATTGCGACGCTCCGGACGCTAGAGCGCATCGGACGCCCGCCGGCGGAGGAACTCCTGTTGATAACGACCCACCCGCGGGCGGTTGTGCTAGGCCTCATTGGCGCTGAGGCGGGCCGGCTGGCGGTCTGGTTCGGCGTTCCGCTCGTGGCCCTCGTCACGACGTTCGGGGTCGGCCTCGGAGCACCGGAGGTGGTCGCAACGCTCGGCCTCGTGGCGCTGCCGCTTTTCGCCTGCAGCGCCGTCTGGGGATACACGTTCGGGATCGGGCTGCTCAGAGTGTTTCGCCGGCTGCCGGCCTTCCGTCGAGTGCTCAAGATCGGGGGCATCGGCGGGTTCATCGTGCTCATCTTCGGGTCGCAGATCGCTGGCGGGTTGCTTGCTGAGCGGTCGATCCAGGTCTCCGGACTCCTCGATACGGCCTCGTTTCAGCCGCTCGTGTCGTACGCCACGCTCGCGTTCGTCGGGACGCCACTGGTCGAATCGCTCTCTCCCGCCGGACTGGGCGTGCTCGCCGCCCTGATCGCGCTCACACCGGTCGGGTTCGTCGCCGCGACGCGGCAGGCGTCCGCGCTGTGGTTCACCGACGCTGCGACCACCGCCGAGCCGTCGGGGACGAAGACGGGCAGGGAGCGATTTGCCGCACCGCGTCCTTTCGGCCTCGTGAAGAGCGGCCGGATCGCGTGGGGGCATCTTCTCCGCGCAGTGCGGAAGCCCCAGGAGTTCACGCACCTGATTCTGATCGTCTTCTTCCTGGGTCCGGTCGGGACGACGGTCGTTCAGTCGGCCGACGACGCCCTCGGTCCGCTCCTGGCTGGAGTCGGCGTCGGACTCGGCACCTATCTCGCCGGGGCGACGTTCGGCCTGAATCCGCTCGGCGACGACCGACCACAACTCCCGTTCCTGCTCCTCTCTGGAACCGAGGTCAGAACGCTCGTCCGCGGGCGAGCGTTCGCCGGCGTCGCACTCGGACTGCCAGTGGCGGTGGCACTGCCAGCGGCGTCGGTCGTCCTCGGCACGCAACCGCTCCGCGCGGCAGCGTTCGCGGCCGTCGGCATCGGAACAGTGGTCGCCGCTGCCGGATTCGGACTGGGACTCGGGGCCGCGTACCCGATCTACGAGGAGCGGGAGTTCTGGGGAACCGAGACTGTCGTCCCCTCGACGCTCGTGATGCTCGTGTTCCTCGCGATTGTCGGCGGCGGGACCCTTATCGCGCTGCTGGGCACGTGGGTGGCCATCACCGGCGGGCTCAGTCTGTCACCGCTCGTTGTGGGGGTCGCCGTCGTGTATCTCGCGCTCACGGCCGGCGTCCCGTACCTGTCGTACCGATACGCTGTTCGACGGTATCGCCGGTACCACCTCGAATGAGGTCACGGTTCCAACAGGTCTAACCCTGCGGCGACGAGCGTTTCGCCTATGATCCTCACCCGACGGTCAGTCCTCCACCTCGTCGCGATGGCCTCACTGACGGCCACGGCCGGTTGTGCGTCAGTCCCGTCGGTCGGTTCCGGCGAGCCGAAATCGGAGTATACGCTCGACATCGATCGAGTCGACGCGCCGCCGGTCGAACACGCCCTGTACGAACCCGACGGCGACGACCGCTTCGGAACCCCCGCCCGAACAGCGCTGGATGCGATCATCCCCGACGGCCGCCACACCACGTACGGCTACGAACCGCTACCCGAGAACGCCTACGTCCAACGCGGCGAGACGTACTACCAAATAAAGTATGTTGTCACCGGGCGAAAACGGATGGAGCGGCCGCTGGTCCGGGTCGAGTCGATCCCGGAGGTGGACGTCCCAGATGACGCGCTCCGCGTTAACACCCTCGACAGACCGAGCGCGCGGGTCGTCAAGATCCTGCACTCGAACGCCGTGACGAACGGCGAGTCCGGAAGCGCGGACCTGCTCCGTGACGACGCGTACGTCCTTCGCCGACCGGCGGAACTCGAGAGTCGACTCGAGACGGGGGCTCTGGATGGCCGAATCGTGACGATGTCCGAGGGCGATGCGTGGGCTTACCGGGTGCAGGTGGCCCGCCAGTCGATTCTGGAGACGGCTCACACAGTGCTCGCCGTCGACGTTGCAGACGGCCGATCAGCGTTCAGAGAGGTCGTCTTCGGCTCGCGAATCGACGCCGAACTCGCCCCGTCAGATCTCACTGGGGGCGAGCAGACGGTTCTCGAACAGGGACTCTCGCGGGGGCAATACGTCGAGACTGCGCCCCTCTCGTCGGGCTTCGACGGGGTACTGGAAGCCCTCGAACTCGGAAACATCGAGACGGCGCAGACGGGGCAACTACTCTGGTACGACGGCAAACTGTATCGGTACGGAGTGTACATCAACGACACGTCCGCGTAGTAAAAAATAAGATAATTTACTATTAATCGAAATGATGCAAATATAGCAATATCCACGGCGAGCCCTCTTTCTGCCACAACCGCTCAAATTACTTTTCAGGGCATCAAGAAATATATAACATTTTTTATCACAACTACTAGTACATATAGTAAATTAGTCACTACGTCCTATATAAATACGGGCGAGCAAAACGGTGCATTCGTGTCTATCGGAGATGCACGACAGTTTCGCTCGTCGAAACTGGCTAATATTTCGAGATAGGCTATCCGCTGCTGGTCGCCGAGGCCGGGATACTCACCGAGAGGCGTTCGCTTGCCCGTCTATGCATTGCTCTACCTCGGAACGCCAGTCGACGGGCGAGAGCGCTCATAGCCGGTGGCTGATCGCTCGGCGTACATATTCGGGGTTCCGTAACATTCGTACTCTTGTTATCTGTGTGAGTCAATCATCCCGACGAACCTATCAGTTTCGTTCACTCGAACTGATCTCGGCAGTTATCGCAAGTGACGCTATCGAGTCTCCGTGCAAACGCGGCGATGCGCCGGATAGATCGCGGGTGAGCAGAACAAACAAATTGAACCTAGTGAAAGTTAATTACTTATTGATCTCGAATTCTCGGTCGTGTCAATTGGTTACGACAACTCGGCAGGCCGAACTGAACAACGCGCTACTGGGTCCCGCGGCCTGTTGGCCAGTACGCCGTCCGTCCCCACATAGTTCGATTGAGCAAAACTGTTAATTGGTTGCCCCGGAACGGTACACGTAATGTCAACTGATGAACTCGCAGTCGAGACCACTCTTACCTCACTGGACATTCTCTCGACGATCCGTGACCGGGACGGTGCGACGCTACACGACGTGGTTCGCGAACACGGCATCGCAAAGAGCACGGCGCACAGGCACCTCGTCACGCTCGAACAGGCGGGGTTCCTCCGGAAGTCTGGTGACACCTACCGGATCGGATTCAAGTTTCTGAACTACGGCGAGTACGCCCGCGAGCAGTGGTACTGGTTCTCGGCAGTCAAAGGGGCTGTCGGGCAACTCGCGAAACGCACTGAAGAGGAGTGCGACTTCGTCGTCGACGACCACGGACGCGTGATCACCATCGTGGAGTCGTATCACAAGTGGGCGAAGTACGAGGCCGACCAAGATTCCGAGCGGTATCGGGCGTATATGGGGACCTATTACCCGATGCACGCGACCGGATCGGGACTCGCAATCCTCTCGACGTATTCGGCGGAGCAAGTCGATGCCGTCGTCGAGAAGTGGGGTCTCCCCGAACTCACAGACTACACGATCACCTCCCGCGAAGAACTGTCCGCGGAACTCGACCGCATCAACGAGCGCGGCTACGCCGTCGGCGACCAGTACTACACTGAGGGACTGCGAAGCATCGGCAAACCAGTCTACGGTCCGGATGGGAGCGTCGTCGGTGCACTGAGCGTGTCTGGGCCAACGTATCGGATCGACGGGTCCGTCCTCGACCGGGAGATCCCGCGCGCACTCTCTGAGGTGGTGGAATCGCTCGAATCCGAACTCGAATCCGAACCCATAAGATAGCTCTACCGACGGGAAGGACGGCGTCAGCAACGGGATCATCGGGCTCGGGCGAAACGGAATCGCGGGGAAGTGAGAGCCGGTCAGTAGGCGTCTCTCGCGACGTCGAGGAGGTCTGCGGCGTCGGCGTCACGTGGGTTATCGTGAATCTCGATCGTGTCGAGTGACTTTTCAGCGATTGCCGGGAGGTCCCCTTCGTCGACCCCGAGTTCTGCGAGCCTCGACGGGAGATCGACCTCGTCGATGAGGGCCTCGACGGCCTCGACGGCCGCGGATGCCGCCTCGGTGTCCGAGAAACTGGACACGTCGACGCCCATCGCTTCGGCCACGTCTGCGTACCGGGCGGGGTACTCCTCGAGGTTGTACCGCATTACCGAGGGTGTGAACGCGGCAATCGCCTCGCCGTGCGGGATCTCCGGATACATCCCGCCGGTCACCTCGGCCAGCGAGTGAATCGCCCCGAATCCGGCGTAGTTCTCGCAGAACCCCGCCATATGTGACCCGAACAGGAGTTGTTCGCGGGCCTCCATCTCACCCGTCTCGTATGCTTCCGGAAGGTACTCTGGAACGAGACCCATCACGTGTCGCGTGTACGGCTTGACCAGTTCGGGTGCGCCTGCCGCGACGTGATTCTCCAGCGCGTGCGAGAAGGCGTCGAATCCCGTCGCGGCGGTCTGTCGTGGCGGGAGCGACGCCGTCAGTTCCGGATCGACGAGCGAGATGTCGGCGCCGAGATGTGGGCCGTCGGGATACAGCGGCGGTTGGCCGATGGCCATCTTGAACTCCCGATCCGGGGCAGTGATCACTGCCCAGTAGTCCACCTCGCTTCCAGTCCCCGCCGTCGTCGGAATCGTGATGAGCGGGTGAGTGTGGTTCTCGATACTGCCCGCGGTGACGTCGTCGGGCGTGTTGACCTCGTACTCGGACAACGGCGCGGAGTTAGTCTTCAGCAGCGTCGCACACTTCGCCGTATCGATGACGCTGCCGCCGCCGACTGCGACGACGACATCGAAGCCGCCCGCGTTCAGTGTCTCCAGAGCGTCCCTGACCATCGCGGTCGTGGGGTTGGGGCGGACGTCGTCGTAGATTTCGTATTCGATTCCGTCGGCCTCGAGCGAGGACTCGACCCCGTCGATGATTCCAGCGTCTCTGACCCCCTGATCGGTGACGATCAGCGCGTTCTCCCACCCCTTCGCGTCGATCACTTCGCCGGTCCGCTCGTGCTTGCCGTTCCCGAACTCGACCCAGATCGGGAACGAGAGCGTGTGTTCCCCGAAAGTCATCGCCCCGGACACCCCGCGTGTACACCTGTCGTCGCTGTACGACTCATCAGATGGTCGTGGCTGTTCCGTCGCATTCACGGATAAATCGACCAAGGTAGAGTAAAAATGAGAATGTGCCGGAAATTGTTGCTCCTTATTTGCTGTCTGGTGGCGACCACCGTGGGAAGGTTTTTATTTCTTTGCTAGCGAATTCCGGTATGAGCGGTTCGCACCCCCACAGCAGTACCGTCGTCGAGAGACACCTGTCGAAGCAACAAGAGGCGATGGCTGACACAGAGTTCGGCGCGTGGATCGATGGTGAACTGCGAACGGGCGGTCCGAAACGGGGGGTTCAGGACCCGGTGATCGGCTGCTCGATTGTCGACGTCCCGCAGAGTGATTCGGCAAGTGTCGACGCCGCCGTCGATGCGGCATGGGAGGCGTTCGAACGCGAGTGGGAAGCGACAGATGCGCGCGACCGTTCAGCCCGCCTGTTCGAGTGGGCCGAGGTCCTGAAAGACCACACCGAGGAACTCACCCTACTCGAGTGTCTGGATTGCGGGAAGCCCATTTCACAGGCCCGTGGTGAAGTCGAGGGCGCAATCGACACCCTGGAGTTCTACGCCTCGGTCTGCCGGGCTCAGCGCGGCAGTGAGATCCCCGGCGGCAAGAATCTCCACCTGTATACGACGCAAGAGCCCTACGGTGTCGTCGGAGGGATCGTCCCCTGGAACTATCCACTCTGGGCGGCCGCCTGGAAACTCGGTCCAGCCCTCGCCGCGGGGAACGTGGTCGTACTCAAGCCCGCCAGCGACACCCCCCTCTCGACGGTTCGCGCGGCGCAACTCTCAGAGGGGGTCCTTCCGGACGGGGTACTCAACGTGCTTCCGGGGTCCGGGAGCAGTGTGGGCCAGGCGATCGCCGAGCACGACGACGTCCGGAAAGTCTCATTTACCGGAAGCACGGACGTGGGAAGCGGCGTGATGCGCGCGGCGGCCGGTCGAGTCGCCCCGGTCACGCTCGAACTCGGCGGCAAGTCCCCGTTCATCGTCTTCCCCGACGCGGACGTACAGAAGGTCGTCGACGCCGTCGCAGACGGGATCTTCTACAGCACCGGCGAGATCTGCGATGCCTTCTCCCGAGCAATTGTTCACGAGTCGATCGCCGACGAGTTCACTGAGCGGTTCGTCGAGAAAGCAGAATCGTACGTGCTCGGAGATCCCCTCGACGAGGAGACGACGATGGGCCCGCTGACCTCACAGAGCCAGTTCGAGACGGTGACAGAGTACATCGAGACCGGCAAGCAGGAAGCGGAGTTGCTCTGCGGCGGTGGGACGCCGGACGATCCGGAACTGGCTGACGGCTGGTACGTCGAACCAACCGTCTTCGGCAGCGTGACCAACCAGATGACGGTCGGGAGCGAGGAGATTTTCGGCCCAGTCCAGACCATCCAGACGTTCGCCGACTACGAGGAAGCCATCGAACTGGCTAACGATACGCGGTACGGACTCGCGGCCGGGATCGGAACCGAACGCACGTCGCTCGTGCATCAGACGGCCGACGACCTGCACGCCGGTCTGGTGTACGTCAACGAGTATGGCCCGATTCTCCCGGATGCCCCGTACGGCGGATTCAAGCAGTCCGGCTTCGGGAAGGATCTGGGCATCGAAGCGCTCGAACACTACCAGCGCACGAAGAGCGTCTACGTGAATCTCGACGATCCTGAACTGTGAGACCCCAAGCGGGCCGACTTCCCGCAGACCTGGCCCACTGATCGGATCGACGCACGGCGACCGCCCGGGAAACTCACCCGGCTGAGGTCGCTGATCGTGCACCACCTAGCAAAGATTTTTATATTATAATCAAAAGATTACAACCAATTATGGGAGTCTTCACCTCGCTCAAAGAGAAGCTCAATCAGGAGTCGACGTCCGGCGAGACGGCAGGGATGGAGAAGGATCCCGACGTGAGGCGACTGTTCTACGCCACGGATGTCCACGGATCGAGCGCCTGTTGGCGAAAGTTCGTCAACAGCGCAGACTTCTACGACGCCGACGTCTTGGTCCTCGGCGGCGACACCACCGGGAAAGCGATCTTCCCGATCGTCGACGAGGGGGACAAGTACACTTACACGCGGCAGGGCGACGAGCACACGATCGATGGCGATGACGAACTCGACGAGTTTATCGAGTCGCTCAAAAATACGGGTTACTACCCGTACGTGATGGACGAAGCGGAGTACGAGCACCTCCAGAGCGCCGACGACGCCGAGGAACGCCAGAACGAGATTTTCCTCTCGAAAATGAAAGAGCGGATTCACGAGTGGATCGACTTCGCCGACGAGCGCCTCGACGATACCCCAGTGTACGCCTGTCCGGGCAACGACGACCCCTTCGAGATAGACGAGGTATGGCAGGAATCTGACCAAGTCGACCTCGTCGAAGGCGAAATCGTCGATATCGGGAAGGGCTACGAGATGGCCAGTACGGGCTGGACGCACCCGACGCCTTGGGACACCGACCGCGAGGAGCCCGAAGAGCAACTCCGCGACCGTCTCGAACGGGTGGTCTCGGGGATCGACGACTACGACCGCGCAATCTTCAATTTCCACGAACCGCCGTACGACTCGCAACTCGACGAGGCACCGGAACTCGACGAGGAACTCAGACCGAAGTTCGGCGCGCAGTCGACCGAGCCAGTCGGCAGCGAGGCCGTCAGGAACGTGATCGAGGAGTACCAGCCACCGCTATCGCTGCACGGTCACATCCACGAGTCACGCGGGCACACCAAGATCGGCGACACCGATGCGATCAATCCCGGGAGCGTCTACTCCGAGGGCTCGCTCCAAGGCGCCATCGTCGACCTCCAGCCGAGAGTCGACGTGGTTGGTCTGGTCAGGGGATAGAACTAAATAGCATCCCAAGATGCTATGACATAACAAGGTGATTCCCTCGTGAGTCAGACCGAACCACTGTCGAACCCGATTAAGGAGGGCGAGCGAGTCATCGAAACCGCAGACGACCGCGGGCTTACCGTACGGCTCATCGGGGGCACAGCGATCAACCGTCACTCGGAGAGCGCCCGCGAAGAGCCGTTCAAACGCGGGTATCGGGACGTCGACTTCGTCATCACACGCGAGGAGGAGGCGGAGGTCGGAGCGATGATGAAAGACCTGGGTTACGAGGCTAAAGAGCGGTTCAACACGATGCGCCGCTTCCGGCTGGAGTTCTTCGATCCGGTCAACGAGCGCAAGGCCGATTACATCATCGATCGATTCGACTTCTGTCACGCCTGGGGACTGCGGGATCGGATCGACATCGACTATCCGACGGTCCCTATCGAGGACCTACTGCTCTCGAAACTCCAGATCGTCGAGGTCAGCGACCGCGACGTACGCGACATCCTCGCAATGCTCACGGACCACCCTGTCGAGTCGAGCGACGACACGGAGCGAATCGATCCGGAGTACATCGCCGACCTCTGCGGGAGCGACTGGGGACTGTGGCGCACCGTGACTTACAGTCTCGACCGTGTAGAGGAGTACATCGAAAACGAGCAACTCCCGATCGACGAGAGACAGATCCACGACCGGATCGGCGCGCTCCGGACCGCGATTAACGGCCGCTCGAAGTCGCTCCGGTGGAAGCTCCGGTCGATCGTCGGCGAACACAAACAGTGGTACAAGCGGCCTGAACTCGGCTGATTCTGCGTCTCAACTGCTACGTGCTCTCGATCGAGGACCCCTCGTCCCGGTCGGTTTTACAGCGAAAAAAGAAATATGTCGTCAGTCAGTCCTGCGGGATCTCCGAGTGGAGGTTGTCGAGGTCGACACCCTCCTGGGCGCGGTAGTATTTCATTCCGACGTAGAGGACCGCCGCAAGCAAGTAGAGCGCCCCGAGGAACGCGATCGACGTAGTGTTATTGAGTCCATAGACGCTCTCAGTCCCCCAGAGGTAGAACACCGACAGCAGGATCACGACGTACACCCCCGCGACAATCGAGACGAGCGGCACGCCGGCGATTTCGTACTTCGAGACTGGATTCTTCGAGAACAACTCGGGGCGGCGCCACGGGAACAGCATACACGCAACCGTCGTCCCGAGGTACGTGACGGCGATTGCGAAGGTCGCCGCCAGCGTCAGCGTCTGGAAGCCGGGCGCGAAGAAGTAGAGCACCGTCAGGATGGTCGCGGGGATTACCATCAGCAGGATGGCGTAGATCGGCGTGTTGTAGCGGCCTTTCACCTCCGCGAAGACCTCCGGGATCGTCCGGTCGAACGCCGTCGCGAAGATCACACGCGTTGACGAGAGGAACACCGTGCCGGACCACGCGAAGAACCATCCGCCCATCAGGATCGCCATCAGTTTCGCTAAGACGCCGTTACCCATCGCGATGGCGGCAATCGTCGTCGGCGAGGAGAGCCACTGCTGGGCGCCCGAGCCGACAAAGTAGTTGTAGTTCAGCGCCTGGTAGAACGTGTATCCGACCGCAGAGTCGAACAGCGGCCAGAGGAGCATCGCGAGTGCGCCCGCCGCGATGAGCGCTCCCTCGAAGACGCCGAACATCTTCTTGAACTCGCCGGCCTCGCGAACCTCACCGAACAGGGTCGAACCCCAGACGGTCCACATTATCCAGAACAGGAGCATCGGGAAGAGTTTGTAAGTCGCGCCCCAGTTGAAGCTCACCAGTGGTGCGAAACTCACCGAGGTCCCTTCGATGATCCCGTTGTACGTGAGGTCCATTCCCCACGTGTTCATCTGACTGTTGAACGTCGACTGGAACACCGAGGGACTCGTGGTGAGAAGCCCGCCGACGAAGATGAGCAGGCCGGCCACGCCCACATAAAAGAGCGTTTGCTGGATCCGGGCGTACCACTTCATCCCGAGGCTGACGTAGATGAACGCGAACGCGACCACGATCATCGACGAAGTGAACAGCCCGAGGCTGGAGTTCCAGAAGTTCGCCAGTTCGACGAATCCGAACAGCGCCGAGACCGGGCCGAGCACGAGCCACGAGAGGATCGATCCGTAAATCGGCACCCACAACCAGAGGATGAATACCCAACCAGGCCACGAGAGCAGGAAGCCCCAGAATCCGGAGAGCAATCGGCTCTGCCAGACGTAGTCGCCGCCGACACGCGGCATCGACGCGACGAGGGTCGCATACACTACGTTCTGTAGCGTAAGTGCGACAATGGAAATGATCGTCGCCAAAATCGGGCTTCCTTGCGGAATGAACGCGTTGAACGTCCATATGTAGAAGCCCAAGGTGACGATGTTCACTGACAGGAATGCGTAGATTCCTGCATCGAACGAAGACCAGTCTCTGACCAGTCCCGTCGCTTCACGGACGAATAGGGTATCCTCTTCTGACATAGCAAGCTCCCGTGATAATGATGGTCACATTTTTACTTAATTTTTCTGGTCAGATCATCCAGTCCTGGTGAAATAAACGCGAAGACGACCGTCTGCGGGGATTCGATGATCGACGAAGCCCGGTGCTATAGCTACCCCAAAGGTTATATTTAGCAACACGCCACACCAGGCGTATGGATACGGCTTCGCAGACGCCGCTCTCATTGCGGGAGGTAACGAAGCAATACGGGTCCCTCACCGCTGTGAACGCGATCGATCTCGAGGTCGATCCCGGCGAGTTCGTCGTCATCGTCGGCCCGAGCGGGTGTGGCAAGAGTACGACGCTCCGGATGATCGCCGGACTCGAAGACATCACCGACGGCGAACTCTACTTCGGGGACGAACTGATGAACGATATCGAACCGAAAGATCGGAACGTCGCGATGGTGTTCCAGAACTACGCGCTGTATCCGCATATGAGCGCCCGGCGGAATATGGTGTTCGGGATCAACGCCGGCGGCGAGTCCTACCCCGACGACGAGATCGACGAGCGGGTCAGCGAGGCCGCGGCCACACTCGGGATCTCCGATCTGCTCGACCGGATGCCCGGGCAACTCTCCGGCGGCGAAAGACAGCGCGTCGCGCTCGGTCGGGCCTTGATCCGCGATCCTGATGTGCTGCTACTCGACGAGCCGCTGGCGAACCTCGACGCCAAACTCCGGACCGAGATGCGGGCCGAACTCGATCAACTTCACCAGGAGTTCGGAGCCACGACGGTCTACGTCACACACAACCAGACCGAGGCGATGACCCTCGGCGACCGAGTGGTCGTCCTGCACGACGGGGAGATTCAGCAGGTAGATCCGCCACAGCGCCTCTATGATTTCCCGAAGAACCAATTCGTCGCGGAGTTCATCGGATCGCCGACGATCAATTTCCTCTCGGCGTCAGTGTCGCGGACAGAGGGGAGCTACCGCATCGAAAGCAGTTCGAGAGCGGGTGAGTTCCGAATGAATCTCCCGCCGACGGACCGCCTCGAGGATTCGCTACCGGAGGAGCTGATTTTCGGCATCCGCCCAGAGGATCTCCACCTCGCGGAGACCACAGACGACACCCAAGCGGAACCGCTCTCGCTGACGGTGAACACGACCGAGCCCCTCGGAAACTCGATGTTGGTGTACGGGACGGTCGGTGACAGAGAGGTCAAAGTCCAACTCGACGCGCACGCCTCCGTGTCGGTCGGAGAGACGGTCTCACTCGTCTCCGACCCGGATCGTGTCCACCTCTTCGACGCCGAGACCGGTGACATCCGCTACCACTCGGCCCGCGTACCAGAGCCTGCTCCGGTGGATCACTCGGACTGACACGACGGTCTAGAGATCACGAAGGCGGTCGATTGCCCGAAACCGACAATAGACATAACATATATAATATATTTGCCAACGTTTATCAGTATATCTCTGTAGCACGCAACTATGTCGCAGCAATCCGACCTCCGTGATAGGGTATCGCGTCGAAGCTTCCTCCGCGCCGGCGGCGTTGCCGTTGCCGCGGCGTTTGCCGGGTGTACACAGAGCGACTCCGGCGGGACGGGCGATAGCACGACGACAACTGGGGACGGCGGGACCGAGACGATGGGCGGGACGACGACAGGCACGGCCCAAAAGAGCGGGACGACGATCACCTTCTGGCCGGCGTGGGGGGGCTACTACGAGAGTACGTTCTCGAAGATGATCTCGAACTTCGAGAGCGAGTATCCGGACATCACCGTCGACTGGTCGGCGCAGGGATCATACGCCGAGTCCCGTAGTGCGGTATTCACCGCCGCCAAGGCCGGGAACGCCCCTGACATCGCCCACCTGGGAAAGAACGCTACCATCCTCGCGCGCGACACCGGGTTCTTTACGCCGATCGGAGGCCTGATGCCCGACCTGAATCTCTCGGAGTACGTCGGCGCCGGGCGGGCGTGGTCGACGGTGGAGGGGAGCACCTGGTCGCTACCGTTCAATAACTCACAGATTCTGCTGTACTATAATAAGAATCACTTCAGGGAGGCCGGCCTCGACCCCGAACAACCGCCGAGAACCTTCGAGGAGGTGCGACAGTACTCCCAGCAGATCGTCGATCAGGGAGTCGCTGACAGTGGCATCTCCTGGCCGAACGTGAACTGGTGGCCGATGAGTTGGATGGCCGAGCAGGGACAGGTGTACTTCAACAAGAAAAACGGGCGGGAGGGCGAACCCACGAAGACGTACTTCGACAGCGATGCCGCCCGAACGCTGTATCAGTGGTGGATGAACGATCTCGGCGACCTGTATCACTACCCCGGAAAGAGCAACTGGGGCGCCTCCGAGAAGGCGTTCAGCCAGGGGAACGTCTCGATGCATATGAATTCGACAGGCGGACTGGCTTACCTCCTCGGCGGGTTCCGCGATCAGGGGATCGAGATCGGTGTCGGTCGGCTCCCGACTCCGAGTCGAGAACACAACGGTCACGCAGCCGGCGGCGCACAGGTCTGGGTATCGAAGAAAGACAACCGCACCGAGGCCGAGCGGGACGCGATCCGAAAGTTCCTCAGGAATATGACCGGACCGAAACAGCAGGCGCTGTACTCCAAGGCCACGGGCTACTTCCCGGCTCACACCGGTTCGATCAGCCGTCTCGAAGAGCAGGGCTTCTTGCAGGAGAACCCACTGTATCAGACCGCGTTCGACCAACTGGAGGCCTGGTCGTCTGGCCCCGCAACGAGCGGGGTGTTCTCCGGGACGCTCCCACGGACCGCTACGGCAGTCGTCAACGAAACCGACAATATGTGGCAGGGGAAGAGTGTGGATCAGGCGCTCTCGGATCTGGATTCGAAAACCGAGGAGCAACTGGAGTTCTACGAGCGACGGGACATCTGATGTCGGCCAGAGAACGCATTCGAGGCGGGGTCGCGCGGCCGTGCGAATCCGAGTCAACGGCCGTCACGAGGTGAGCGTCCGTGGAGGCCTATCAGAAGCGGTTGCAGGCTGTCGGGCTCCTGTTACCGACCGTGATTGCGGTCGGGGCCTTCTTTTACTGGCCACTGGTGCGGGCGTTCCAGTTGAGCCGGCAGAAGACCATCGGCTTCGGGGCGCGAAGCCTCGAGTACGGTTGGAAGCACTTCACCACGCTCGCAACGAACCCCGAGTTCCAGTACGCCGTCGGGGCGAGTTTCGCCTACGCGATTCTCGTCGTCGGTATCTCGATGGGCGTTGCTCTGCTCGTTAGCCTGCTTATTTACCGGATCGAGACCTACCAATCGTTCTACCTGGTGGCAGCGATCTTCACCTACGCGCTGTCGTTCGCTGTGACGGCGACGGTCTGGAAGACGCTATTCAATCCCTCGGTCGGACTATTCACCGAGGCACTGCGCGCCGCGCTCGGTTTCATCGGGATCAGTCTCAATCTGGACTACACCACCAACCCCCTGTGGGCGTGGGTGTTTGCCGTCTCCGGCGGGGTCTGGAAACTCATCGGGTACAACGTCATCTTCATCATTGCGGCGCTTGGGAACATTCCCGAAACGATCAACGAGACGATGCGGTTGGACGGCGTCGGCACGATGCGCAAACTGGTGTACGTCTACGTCCCGATGATCTCGCCGACCCTCGCGTTTCTCGCGATCATCAACACTGCCAACTCGTTTTTTCTCCCGTATCCGATCATCGAGGTGTTGCAGGGGGGTCCGGGTGGCACCGTGAACATCCTGATTTACGACGTATACACGACGTTCTCCGACGGGTTGATCGGTCGGGCGTCGGCGAAATCGCTCGTCTTGTTCGTGATCGTCGGTGGATTGACCGCCATTCAGTTGTGGGCGTCGGACAGATTCGCCCACTACGGGGGGGCGTAGATGGCCGACGAACAGCAGTCGTCGTTGCCCGCCCTCACGCGATTCGAGCAGCGCATCGAGAGCCAGTTCCGGCTTCATCTCGGACTCGTGATTTCGCTCACGATCCTCGCTCTTCCGGTCGTTTTCGCCCTCGTGATGAGCACGCAACCCGCGTACCGGATCGTGCAAACGTCGCTTGACGGGGTCGGCACCGAAGGGCTTAGTAACTACGTCGAAGCGCTGACCGTCCACAACTTCGACACCTACCTCGTCAACTCCGCTGTTATGGCGCTGGCGATTGGCGTCGGGAAAGTCGGGATCTCGCTCCTCGCCGCGATGGCGCTCGTGTACTACGATCTCCCGTTCAAGCGGCTCATCCTGCTGTTGATTCTCTTCACGCTCGCACTCCCGGTCCCGGTCCGGATCGTCCCGATGTACGAATTAATGGTCGCAGGTGATAACTGGAGCCTCGTCGTGGATACCTCGTTCTATCGGCTCGCCCTAGATCCGAAGTTGGTCAACACGCGCCCGGGTCTGATTCTCCCGTATATGGCGAGTGCGACGTCGATCTTGCTCCTCAGGCAGCATTTCAAATCGATCTCGGACTCGCTCGTCGAACAGGCTAAACTTGACGGAGTCGGCCCAATCCGGTTTCTGCTCTACGTCCTCATCCCGATGTCGAAGAGTATGATCGCCGGACTGTTCGCAATCGCGTTCATCTGGGGCTGGAACCAGTACCTCTGGCCGCTCATCATCATCAACGACCAGCAGACGAAAGGTGTCATCCAGCCGGGGCTCGCACAACTCTCGCCGCAGGCCGGAAAGCCCCTGTGGGGCGTGATTATGGCCGGAGCGATACTGACGCTTCTCGTCCCGCTGGTGCTGATGATCGTCCTTCGTGACCCGTTACTGAAAACAATTAGTATGCAACAGAAGTAGATAATAGTCGAGTAAATAGTATTTCTGATCAGCGTCTGAAAGTCGAATCCCGCACATCCATCTCGAACGTATCGGCGCAGATCCGAACCGATTTCCAAATAGCGAAACGTCGCTTTCTATTATTTTGACGGCGCTTAGCAGAAATACGTCGTCGCCCCTCTCTCATACTCACTGAAAGCGTGATGAGCCAGCCGAGCAGTCAATGCTGTCAAAAGGCACGATATGAAAGTATATTATATGCTAATACTACTCAGAAATATAAGATATTTCAGCTGTTATCACTTTATCAACTGCGTCATCCCCAGCGATTCGGCGATCACCCACACCACGAAGAGGGCGTAACTGGCGGCCAGCGCGTAGGCTTCGGAGTTCGTCAACGAGAGGTCTGTTCGGAGCACGCCGAAGAGGAGGATCGTCGCGAGCGTCAGGACGCCCATCATCGGAACAGCGACCGCGAAGTCGATGGGGACGGCCCCGACGATGACGACACCGACCGGGATTGCGACGAGGAGGTCGAAGGTGTTCGAGCCCAGCACGTTCGCGAGGCTGGTGACGGCTCTGCCGTCGCGGGCCGTGCGGACGCTCACGAGCAGGTCCGGGAGACTCGTCGCCGCGGCGAGGACGGTGACGCCCGCGAGGAAGTCGGGGACGCCGAAGGTCCGCGAGAGCGCCTCCACACTGCCCACCAACTGCTCGACCGCGACGAGAATGACGAGCAGTCCCGCGGCGAGCAGCACCCACCGCCGAACCACCGGGACCCCGTCGTCGACCCGCTCGGCGTCGTGGTCGCTGACGTCCTGCCACTGAATGAAGATGTAGAGGCCGTAGAGCCCGAGCGGAATCAGCGCGAGTGGCCGAGTGAGTTGGCCGACGAGCGGCGACCCCCCGGTAACCGGGACGTAGATGACCGCCAGCGCGAAGGTGACGACGAGAACCGACACTGCGATCATATAGAACTGCGCCTCCTTGTACACCAGCGTCCGATTGGTCTCGAGTGGCTGACCGGAGGCGAGCCCCGAGAGCGCCGGAATGACGAGGATGTTGAAGATGGCCGACCCGACGACGGCGCCGACCCCCATATCGAAGACGCCCGCCAGCGAGGCGAAGACGACGCTCGAAAGTTCCGGAAAGCTGGAGCCGACGGCGACGACGAGCGAACCCTGCACGACCGCCGGCAGGCCGTAGTACGCCGAGAGCCGTTCGGCCGAAGTCTCGAGCCAGCCGCTACCGAGCCAGATGAACGCGGTGGCGACGAGGATGACGACGACATCCACGACGGGTGAATGCTCGAGGAGGCCAAAGAGCGGCATTTCGCTCTGCTCTTCCGCAGAGCCACAAAAGAACATACCGGTTTTCGGGGTGGCCGCTACTCCGTAGCGGAGCGGTAGAGCAGGTCGTACTGGTGAGCGACGTACGTCAGCGTCCCCGCAGCCAACTGCTCGCGGCGCGTCGCGAGCCAGTCGTCGAAGTCGGGGACGTCGACCGACGTGGGCGGAACAGCTTCTGCGATGAAGCCGAGAATCCGCGAGAGGAAGTATCGCTCGTCGGCCGGATACCCCCCGTTCCGTGGCCGGACGATCCAGTCCGACCCGCCGGCGGCCAGAAGGTCACCATCGCGACGACCGAGCAGATCGAGCAAGTGCCGCCCGGCACGGGGGTCGTGCCCCGGGCGGTCGTCGATAGCGGTGTGATAGGCTTTTTCGACCGCGTCGTCGGCCGGGTGATCCGGCTGAAAGAGCGTGCCCCCATCGAACGTGATCGGAAAGTAGGCCAGACCACCCGGTCGGAGCGACGACTCGACGGCCGACGCCAGGCGCGAGGGCGCCACGAGGTCGGCGAACGCCTGTGCGACGACCGCGTCGTAGCCGGTCGTCGACGACGATTCGAGTGCCGCGAGGGCGTCACCGGTCGCGAAGCGGACCGAGAGGTCCGCGGCGGTGAAGTCTGGCCTCCCGTCTTCGTCGGGAGCGGCGTCAGTCGGCGATACACCGTCTTCGGGCGGCACGTTACCGGTGGCGTGCCCCTCACGCCGGAGTTCTTGGGGGCGGACGGCCCGGGCGAACGCGATGATTCGTGGGTCCGTATCGACGCCCCGGTAGCGGCCTGCCTCGACGCCCCACGAGAGAAGCCGAGGAACTGTGACACCCGTACCGCAACCCGCCTCGAAGATCCGTGGCTCAGACGGGAGTTCGTCAAAAAACCGGTCGCGGACCGGACGCGAGAACGCCCGCTGGTCGATCGAGCGCTTCGACTCGAGATACCGGGGCCGCGCGTGATTCATCGGAGGGGATCAGTCCGAGAGTGCGCGGGAATGACTCGCCCAGGACACGTCGTCTTCCCATATCTGGACCGTCAGCCCCGTCGGCGTCGGATCGGTCAGCGCGTCGGCCACGCGGTCACCGAACAGTCGCGCGAAGTGTTCGACGCTGGGGTTCAATCCGGCAAACTCCGGGAGGTCGTTCAGGAGGCCGTCGCGGTAGCGTGCCTCCAGGTCGTCGAGAATCGAATCGACGGCGTCGATGTCGACCAGATACCCGTACTCACC
Organism: Halobellus sp.; assembly: GCF_042218505.1. Lineage (NCBI taxonomy): Archaea > Methanobacteriati > Methanobacteriota > Halobacteria > Halobacteriales > Haloferacaceae > Halobellus > Halobellus sp. Next base: position 66,531 of record NZ_JBDGQZ010000016.1, on the reverse strand, counting down.
GAGTTCAGGGCCCGAGAATCGGATCTCCACGGTGAAGTGGTGGCTGTGGACGTCGCCCTCCGGACCCGGATCCGGGACCGTGAGGAAGTGCTGGGCGATGAAGTCACGCTGTACGGCCAGGCGATACATCTCCCCGTCGGACGGGGACGCGGGCGAAACGGCGTCGGACGTTGGATCGTGTGTCATTATCAGGAGGTCGTAACCGGATCTGAGTTGGTGATCGAACGGACTGGGTGGACGGTGGATGACAGCATTGGGACTACTCGTTGTCGGGGTACGTCAAGAGCACCTGGATGACCCCGTCCTCGCGGTCGTCAAGCAACCGATAGGCCTCAGATGCATTCGAGAAGTTCACGTGATGTGTGACGAGCGATTCGACGTCAAGTTCGCAGAGACGGTCGAGCGCCGTCTCCGCACGGCGGGCTTTGGTCCACCGGCCGCGCGTCTCCGGAGCGAGCGTGCTCACCTGACTCGACTCGATCGAGATGCGGTCCCGGTGGAAGTCGGTTCCGAGGTCGAGCATTGCGGCTTTCTTGCCGTACCAGGAGGCTACGATGACCCGGCTATCGTAGCCCGCGGCGTCGATCGCGTCGTTGAGCGCCGACGGCTGCCCCGAAAGTTCGTACACGAGGTCTGCGCCGTCGCGGTCGGTATCGGCGTCATCGAGAACGGCGTCGAGTTCTGCTGGTGGAACGGCGGCGTCCGCACCCAACTCGCGGGCACGTTCGCGGCGTGCGGGGATCGGCTCGACGACCACGAGTCGGCCGAGTGGGAACGACGAGAGGATCCCGATCGTACAGAGGCCGACGACGCCCGCACCGAACACGACGACGTCCTCGCCGACCCGGGGGCGGCCGTCGAGCGCCAGCGACGTGGCCGTCTCGACAGACGGGAACAGCGCCATCTCCTCGGGGGCGACCCCCTCGGGGACCGGGATCACCAGGTCCTTCGGGACGGCAAAGCACGTCTCGTGGGGGTTGAACGCGAAGACCGTCTGACCGAGCCAGTCGTCGTCGACTGCCTCGCCGGCGGCCACGACGTCGCCGACGGCCGCGTAGCCGTAGCGGAGCGGGAACGAGAGGTCGCCGTCGAGCGTGTCGAGCGTCTCGTCGGCCGGGAGGTCCGTCGGGGCCTCACCACGGTAGATGAGTAACTCCGTTCCTGCACTGATGCCGGAGACGCGCGTCTCGACGCACACCTCGTCGGCGGCCGGTTCAATGTCAGAGTCCCTGATCGTCGTCTCGAATGGGTCAGTGAAGTACAGCGACTGTTTGTTCATCGATTGGATACTGTCTATCCGCGCGGCCCGGAAGCGTTGTTGACCTGGGCGGACTGGCGGGAGTCCGTGATGGTTGAGGATTCCGGACGCAAGCATAAAAATCACGGAACCACGTCATAATCATACTGTCGGCCGTCGCCCCACGAACGGGGAAGCGGAACAGCCCAATCAGCACTTAAAGTTCGGCGGGAGCGACGGTCGAGTCCTGTCGAAGGTCGTACAGCCGACGGAACAGCGTCGCGGGGAATCGGAGTTCGACGCGGCTCGGTGGCCGGCCTTTCCCGCTGTTGCCCTCCGCCTGCACGCGGTCTACGATGCCGATCTCCGCCATCTCGTAGAGGAAGCGCTTGACCGTCCCGCGCGAGAGGTCGAGTCCGGGACTGGTGCTGATGGCGTCGGTCGTTGCGGCGACCGACGCCCGATTCTCCGAAGGGAGATCCACCAGTTTCCGGAGCACGAGTTGTTTGTTTTCCGGCAGCGCCTGGACCCGGGCCATCGACACCGATGGCCGGGGGATCTCCTCAATCGCGGCGGCCACGTCGGCGTCCTTGAGTCGGGTGCGTCGCTCCCGGTTCGCCCGATCGGCGGCGATAAACAACGCCGCCAGCGCGTCGTGGGCGTTGCCGTCGGCCCACTCGGCGATCTTGCGGGCGAGGTCGTGGTCAAGGGCCTGTTGGGTAAGGCCCGCCGAGGCGCGAGTCATCAACACGTCGACGAGCATCTGTCGCTGGTAGCGGTTGATCTCGATCGACGTGGCGGTGTAGGTGGTGAGGTCAGTCTCCTCTGGTGGCTTCCGGCTGATCGCGAGCCAACTCACGTTGCTCGGCAGTCCCGAGAGCCGGTTCACGAGCGTCTCCGTCTCAATACTATCGGGCTCGCCGATGTGGTCGATTGCGAGCACGGCCCCAGTGTACCACTGACTGAGCGCATCGTGCAGTCGCGTTCGAAGTTCGTCGGTGCTGATCCCGTGCTTCGGGACCGTCTCCTCGACGCAGGCGTCGAGAATCCAGTGGTAGAACGCGAACTCGCTGGCTGTCTCACGCATATCCAGGTAGACGAACTCCGGAATCGTCGGCGAGGCCGCCCGGGTGCTGGTGTGGATAACAGAACCGGTCTGCGTCGAGAGCCGGTTCAGATGGGTAAAGAGTGCCGTGACGATGGCCGACTTGCCGGAGCCGAACGCCCCGTGGACGTATGCGTTCGGCGGCAACGTCCCCTCGAAGACGGGATCGAGGTGATCGAGGAGTCGCTCGAAGACCGGCCCGCGATCCGACGGCTCTTCGATGTGTGCCGCCGGCGAGAGCGACTCGTAGTTCTGGACCAGCCGCTGTCCCTCGTCGTGTGCCTGTCGTCGTTTGATCCGCGCGTCAAGATCCATGGCAACTTACCAATTCGTTATTATCGCATCTTCGATCCTGATAAAAATACTCTTCGCCACGCCGACTCCCTCCAAAGAAACCGGGTGTTGACGCCACTACCGGTATCACAGAGAAACTGGAGGGCGAACGCGAGGGGACGGGGTGGTGCATCAGTAGCGGACTACGTCTATCGTTCGGTGGGCAGGTTCAACTGAGACAGGAGAGGGTAGTGCGGGAGTTAGGGCAGCGGGACCCAGGCCGCGCTCGGGAAGACTCCTGCAAAGTAGAGCAGCGCGATTGCGAACGTGTTAATCACGATCGCCGCCGCGGGCGGGTCGAAGTGGGTGTCGGAGTGCGAATAGAAGATCCGTTGGATCACTTCGCCAGTCAGCGCGCCAGTGAGTCCGAAGAGGCCGCCGATCAGCACCGACGGCACGATCGCCATCGATCCCACGCCGCCGGCGAGCGCGACGGCCGCAGTCGCGCCGGGCAGGGTCATATGGTGCGTGACCGGAATCTGTTCGACGCCGCAGTTGAGGAACAGCAGGGAGGCGGCACTGATGCCGAACCCGAGGAAGATGCTGCCGGTCTGAACCGTGGTGTAGGCTGCGAGGATCCCCGTGACAGTGCCGATCATTGCGACGTTGGGCCACTTGTACTGGTGGGGAAGCCACGGCTCGACCGCGAACCGTTCGATGACGTTTTCCGCATCTGCGACTCCGCCGTCAGCGACGACTTCGCCGCCCTCGGCGGTCTGGATCATCTCCTCGCGCTCGAACGGCGACATATCGAACAGGCTGCCACCTTTCGCATCACCGATGAGCGGGTACCCGAGGATGACCCGGTGGAAGACGGCTGAGAGGACGACACCCATCGCGATGGGGTCCCACGGGAGGCCGAGGCCGCCGGAGACCTGCCGGATTATCATCCCGAGGATGCCGAAGAGCCCTCCAACCGCCAGCACGTCGGGTTTCGTTCCGAGTGCGTGAGCGATGTTTTTCGCTTCGTGGAAGTCGAAGCCGGTGTCCATATACCCTTGGCGAGCGGCGTAGGCGGCCGCAGCGGCACCACCGGCGAACGAGACGTGCGGACCGAATACGGGTCCGAACGCCACGAAGCCGGTGATCCCAGTCCCGATCTCAGCGCTGACGGCACCGGAGAGGTCACTCGCGAGGGTGTTGACCGCCTCGCCAGCGATGACCATAAATCCGGTAAAGATGAACGCCGGGAGCGCACCCAGCGCCGCGCCGAAGGCACCGCCGGCGAACGCGGCGATGAAGAGCGCGAGCCAGTCACCGGCACCCAGTCCGAAGAGCAACTGGAGCAGTGCCAAGATCAGTCACCTCCCTCGTCTTGGGCCCAGTCGAGTGAGCGCTCGACCGCGTCGTCCCACCGGTCGTACATTCCGTCGGCCTCTTCGCTGTCCATCTCGGGCTCGAACTCGCGATCGACCTGCCAGTTCGAGCGGAGTTGATCGATGTTGTCCCAGTAGCCGACCGCCAGTCCGGCCGCGTACGCCGAGCCGAGCGCCGTGGTCTCGTCGACCTGCGGCCGGGCAATGTCCGTCTGGATGATGTCAGACTGGAGTTGACAGAGGAAGTTGTTCTTGACCGCACCGCCGTCGACTCGGAGCGTCGTCATATCGACGCCGGAGTCGGCCTCCATCGCTTCCGCGATGTCCCGAGTCTGGTAGGCAATCGATTCGAGGGTGGCACGGACGAGATGTTCTTTGCCCGTGCCGCGGGTCATTCCCACGATGGTCCCGCGTGCGCGACCGTCCCAGTGCGGCGCGCCGAGTCCCGTGAACGCCGGGACCATATAGACGCCGTCGGTGGAATCGACCGACCGAGCCAGTTCGGCCGTCTGGGCGGCGTTGTTGATCAGATCGACGTCTTCGAGCCACTCGATCGCTGCGCCAGTGACGAAGATCGAACCCTCCAGCGCGTACTGGACAGGCTCGTCGGACATCTGGAAGCCGATCGTCGTGAGGAGCCCGTGATCGGACTCGACGGCCTCGTTGCCGGTGTTCATCAGGTAGAACGAGCCCGTGCCGTAGGTGTTCTTCGCGTCGCCCGCGTCGAAGCACGTCTGACCGAACAGGGCGGCCTGCTGGTCACCGAGCGCGCCGGCGACGGGGACCTCTTCGCCGAGGAAGCCGTCGGCATCGGTGTGACCGTAGTAATCTTTGTCCGAGGACGGACGGACCTCAGGGACCATATTCTTCGGGACGTTGAACTCCTCGAGCAGTTCGTCGTCCCACTCGAGGTCCCTGATGTTGTACAGCATCGTCCGCGACGCGTTGGTCACGTCCGTGATGTGGTTGCCCGTCAGGTTGTAGATGAGCCACGCGTCGATGGTCCCCATCAGGAGTTCGCCGTCAGCCGCGCGGGAACGGAGGTCGTCTGAACGGGCGTGATCGAGCTTCAGCGGTTCGGCGTTATCAAGAATCCATTCGGTTTTGGTTGCAGAGAAGTACGCGTCGGCTTCGAGGCCGGTCTTCCCGCGGATCTCCTCGACTTTTCCGTCTGCTTCGATTTCCTCGACGCGGTCGGTCGTCCGCCGGTCCTGCCAGACAAGGGCGTTGTGAACGGGTTTGCCGCTCTCTTTGTCCCACACGATCGTGGTCTCGCGCTGGTTCGTAATGCCGAGGGCCTCCAGTTGCGAGGCGTCGATGCCTGCCTGCTTGAGGCCGTTCTGGACGACGTCCTTCGTGTTCTCCCAAATCTCGACAGGATCGTGCTCGACCCAGCCCGGGTTCGGGTAGATCTGTTCGTGTTTCTCGTAGTCGTTGGCGACGACCTGGCCACTGTGATCGAATACCATAAACCGCGTGCCAGTGGTCCCCTGGTCGATTGCGCCGACGTATGTGTTTGCCATTGGGTTCAGTCTCCATCCGGCGACATCTTGACTACCGTTGCCGCCTTGCTAATGAACAATATACTAAGACCTAATAAATGTTATCCAGATCCGCGGGCAGTCAGTAAAGATAATCGACAAGCGTGCAGAATAACGCTAACTACTATACTGTCTTAACGCGTGCGAAGGTCGATGGGGGGAGACTGCTCTTACGCTCGTTTCTGCCGCGGCACGCTTTCGGGCGATTACACGAGCCTACCTCCTGGTACTGGAACCCATACAGACGCTATAGGCGTTTTGATAGTCATTATTCGGGTCTCCCCTGTTCGATCGTAATTTTTACTGCGACAATCGATTTACCGATGAAATAAAGTAGGTCGACTCCGAACCGTGTGTGTACGAATGGCATCGCCACCACACATCGTCGTCATCGGCGGCGGGTCGACTGGGGCGGGGATCACGCGTGACCTTGCGATGCGGGGGTTGGACGTGACACTCCTCGAGCAGGGTAACCTGACGCACGGGACGACAGGGCGGATGCATGGACTCCTCCATAGCGGTGGCCGGTATGCGGTTTCCGACCAAGCGAGCGCTACAGAGTGTATCGAAGAGAATCGCGTGCTCCGCGACATCGCGAGTCACTGCGTCGAGATGACGGGCGGACTGTTCGTCAAACGCCCGGAGGACTCAGAGGAGTACTTCCAGGAGAAACTCGAAGGCTGCAAGGATTGCGATATCCCCACGGAGGTCCTCTCCGCAGAGGAGGCGCGCGAGATCGAACCCCACCTGGCGGGCGACATCGAGAAGGCGATCTCGGTTCCCGATGGGGCGGTCGATCCCTTCCGACTGGTCGTCGCCAACGCGGCGAGCGCACAGGAACACGGGGCGCGGATCGAGACCCATTCGACCGTCACGGATCTGCTCGTCGAGGACGGCGAGGTCGTCGGCGTCGAGGTCGACCACGCGTCTGGGTCCGGCGTGCGGGTCCACGGGACCGAGGGCGGCACTGAGGAACTCCGTGCCGACTACGTCGTCAACGCGACGGGGGCCTGGGCCGGTCGCATCGGCGAGATGGCCGGCGTCGATATCGAGGTTCGCCCCTCGAAGGGCGTGATGACGATTATGAACACCCGCCAGGTGGACACCGTCATCAACCGCTGTCGGCCGAAGGGCGACGCCGACATCGTCGTCCCTCACGAGACGACGTGCATCCTCGGGACGACCGACGAGGAGGTCGACGACCCCGAGGACTACCCCGAGGAGGGCTGGGAGGTCGACCTGATGATCGAGACGCTCTCGGAACTAGTCCCGATGCTGGAAGACGCCCGGACGATCCGCTCGTTCTGGGGCGTCCGACCGCTGTATGAACCCCCGGACGTCGGCAGCGACGACCCGACGGACATCACGCGCGATTACTTCCTCCTGGATCACGACGAGCGCGACGATCTGGGCGGAATGACGAGCATCGTCGGTGGGAAGTTCACCACCTACCGGATGATGGGCGAGGAGATCTCCGATCACGTCTGCGCGCAGTTCGGCATCGACGCCGAGTGCCGCACGGCCGAGGAACCGCTGCCGGGCAGCGAGGACTTCTCGCTGCTCCGGGACTATATGGACGAGTTCGGCCTCCGTTCGCCGATCGGCCGGCGGAGCGCCGAACGGCTCGGATCCCGCGCCGACGAGGTCCTCGACGTCTCCGGACCGAACCCCACGGTCTGCGGCTGTGAGGGGGTCACCCGCGCCGAGGTGCAGGACGCCATCTCACAGTCGGGATCGGACCTCAACGCGGTTCGGATCCGGACGCGTGCGTCGATGGGCAACTGTCAAGGTGGCTTCTGCTGCCACCGGCTGGCGAACGAACTCCACGGCAATCACGACGAACAGACGAGTCGGGCCGCTTGGGACGAACTCCTCCAGGAGCGCTGGAAGGGCCAGCGCCACGCCCTGTGGGGCGAACAGCTCTCACAGGCGATGTTGAACTACGCGCTGCACGCGACGACGCAGAACCGCGACCGCGACCCGGCCGACGGAGAGAGCGAAGTCGAGTTCGCCGCTTTCGACGGCGGCGCGCCGGACGCCGGCAGGGGGAACGAAGCCAGTACCGACCGGACCGGCTCCGGCACCGACGCCGTCGCCGACGGAGGGTACGGGCGTGGCGATTGACTCTGACATCCTCGTGATCGGTGGCGGGATCGCCGGACTGACGGCCACGCTCTCTGCTGCGCGGGCGGGCGCAGACGTGCGACTCGTCTCGTACAAGCAGAGCACGCTCCGACACGCCTCCGGACTGATCGACATCCTGGGGTATCTCCCCGACGGCGACGGGCCGATCGTCGATCCATACGCCGCGATTCCAGAACTCCCGAGCGAACACCCGTACCAGACCGTCGGAACGGGCACCGTCGAAAAGGCGATGTCGCTGTTCGACGAGGCCGCGGCCAACTACCGGGGGTCGCACACCGACGCCAACGCCCTCTTGCCGACTCACGGCGGGGCGATCAAGCCGACGGCGCGGTACCCGGCCGCCGCGAGCGCGGGACTTGCGAGCGACGAGCGCGACGTCCTGCTCGTCGGATTGGAGTCGATGACGGACTTCGACGCGCCGCGCGCGGCGGCTCACCTCGAGGCCGCAGACGTTCCATTCGACGTACGCGGAGTGACCATTCGCTTCCCCGGCGACCTCCGGGCCGACGCGAAGGTCACCCGGTACGCGAAGTTACTCGATACGGACGGAACGGTGACCGTCGGCGGCCGCGAACGGCCGGTTCGCGAGGCGCTCGCCGATAAGGTGGATCCGCACCTCGACGGCGAGGGACGGGTCGGATTCCCGGCGATCCTCGGCGACGACGCCGCCGGCGCTGTCCGGGAGTCGCTCGCCGAGCGACTCGGCGCGGCGGTCTTCGAGGTGCCGATGGGACCGCCCTCGCTGCCGGGACTGCGCCTCGAGGACGCACTGTTCGATGCGCTCGACGCCGCCGGTGCGAGTTTCGAGACCGGCAACCCGGTCGTCGGGTTCGACGGAAAGAGAGAGATCGAGCAGGTGTACGTCGAGAAGAACGGCGCGAGGATCCCCTACGCTGCCGACGAGTACGTGCTCGCAACGGGCGGACTCGTCGGGAAGGGCATCGAATCCGAGCGCGACGACGTGTACGAACCGATCTTCGGCTGTCACATCGCACACCCGGAGGATCGGTACGCGTGGTCCGACCGCGACGCGTTCGGCGACCACGAGTTCGCGCGGTTCGGCGTCCGAACGGATGCGGACCTCCGGCCGACCGACGCCACGGACGACGTCGAGTTCGAGAATCTCAGAGCCGCCGGCTCGGTTCTCGGCGGCTACGATTACGCCGCTGAGAAGTCCGGGAGCGGCGTCTCGATTGCGACAGGCTACGCCGCCGGCCGAAGCGCGGCAGCGAGGGTACGATGAGCGACGCAGAATCTCCGTCACCATTCGAACCGGTAGAACCGAACGCGGGCGAGGACTTCGAACCGGTCGACGTCTTCCCTGACGCGAACGATTTCGACCTGCGTCCCGGCGCAGATTCGTGCTACAAGTGCTCGGCGTGCGACACGAACTGCCCGGTCGCGGAGGTCGACGACGACTTCCCCGGACCGAAGTTCCAGGGCCCGGAGCAGTGGCGACTCAAGCGCCAGGAGGACGATCACTCGATCGACGACTCGATTATGGACTGCTCGAACTGTATGCGCTGCGACAACGCGTGTCCGTCGGGTGTTCCCCTCTCACAGATGCACAACACCGCTCGGGGCGAGTACGTCGCCGAGGAGATGTCCAAGACGTCGGTCGAGTACTGGCGTAACCGGATTCTCGCGAACTACCGCACGTCGGCGTGGCTGGCCAGCAAGGTCCCGCGCCTCGCGAGTTTCGCGATGAACTTCGGGCCCGCGCGGTGGGTGATGGAGAAGACGCTCGGCGTCACGAAAGAGCGCGAGTTCCCCGAGTTCGCGACCGAGACCTTCCGCGAGTGGTGGGAGCGCGAAGGGGCCGCCGCCGGATCGCGCGAGCGTGCGAGAGACGCCCGCGAGCGGCGCGGCGAACCACGTGACGCCGACAAGAAGGTGGCGTACTTCCACGGCTGTTACTCGAACTACAACACGCCGGAAGTCGGCAAGTCGATGATCCGCGTCTACGAGCACTTCGGATACGAAGTCGTCGTCCCCGAGCAGAAGTGCTCCGGCACGCCGATGTTCGCCAACGGAATGCTCGACGACGCGCGCCGCCACGCCGAGGTGAACATCTCCTCGATGTCGGACTTAGTCGAGGAAGGCTACGACGCCATCGCCTCCTGTACCTCCTGTTCGATGGCGCTCCGGCAGGAGTATCCCGAACTGTTCGACATCGACGGCGTCGACACGGTGGCGGAGAACACCTTCGAGTCCGTCGAGTACCTCCGGATCCACGAGGACCTCACCGACGAGATCGAGGCGTCCGAGGTCGACGGTGACCTCGCAAGTGAGTTCGCGTACCACGCGCCGTGCCACGCCCGGAACCAGGGGCTCGAACGGCAGGCCGTCGAACTGTTCGGGGATCTCGAAGGCGTCGCCGTCGAGGACGTCGGTGACTCCTGTTCGGGCATCTCGGGCACGTACGGCTGGAAGGAAGAGAAGTACGAGAAGTCGATGGAGATCGGCGACGAGATGTTCGATCATATGGAAGATGCCGGCGGAGAGACCGGGATGACCGAGTGTCCGACGTGTGCGATGCAGATGGAACACGGAACCGGCTACGACATCCGTCACCCGCTGGAACTGCTCGACGCCGCGCTCGTCGAGTGAGCGACGGCGCGGGGACGACCACCGCGTAACGCGTACGTTTTTCTCCCACGGTTCACGAGACGTAGTCGATGGTCCGGCGCGTCGTCCGGTCGTGGCGACCCGTGCTCGGGTCGGTCGCGGCCAGCGGTCTGTTCCTTCGAGCCGCCGCGTACACACCGTGGAACAACCTCGGTGAACTGCTCGGTACGCTCGCCGACAGCGCAGCCTTCACCACAGTCTTGACAGCATTCGCCGGAAACTCCACGCTCTTGGGACTCGCGAGTCTCGCGTCGCGGTGGCTGCTGTACCTGATCGGGATCTACCTGCTCGTCCCCGAGTTGTTACCGACCAGTTTCGGCGCGTGGACCGACCGGCCGGTGCCGCGGGCGCTGACCACGGGCGGCGCGTTCGCGATGTATTTACACTACACCGGGGCGCTTCCCGGTCCCGACGTGCTCTGGTTCCCCGGTTCGACCGCCCTGGTCGCAATCGGCTTTCTCGCGTACTTCGGCGGTGGCTCGGATCCCTTCCGGCCGACTGGAGAACTGGCCGGCATCGTTCAGACAGCCGGGTTGGCCGAGGAAAGCGGGGATTCCGACGAGGCCGATCTCCTCGACCCCGCAGAGACGCCGTCTGTGCACCCGGACGCCGCGGACCGTCGGTCGGTGATGCTCCGCGTGGTCCTCGCGCCCGTCCTGTGCGCGATGCTGGCGATGATGATCGCGTTCTTCGGGTTGTTGGTCTTCGTGGTCGGCCTGTTCTTCCCGCTTCCCGAACTGTCGGTCCTCGCGTGGTCGGCCTACGGCGCGGTGCGTGAGCGGATCCAGTGGCTACCGGGCTCTGACCGGAGTCGAGATGTCGACGTCGAGGCGTCGATCTACGACATCGTCGGTCCGGCGTTTCGAAACCCCATCGAGGGGCTCGTCACCGTCGCTGGCGTGGCTGTCGGCCTGTTGCTGTCGGCGTTGCCGCTTCTCTCGTTCGTTCGCGTCCTCGACGCGCTCAGTCTATCGGAGGTTCGGGCACTCGTGGCGCAACCGGTCCGCGGCGCTCCGACGTTCGTCCTCGTCGGCGGGATGTTCCTCTTCGGGGCCTACGGCCTGTGGTACTGGTCGCGCGTGAGCCGTCGGATCCCGCAGTTTATGTTATCTCGAGACGGCCGTGACTCGCCCACGCCGCCCGTGACGCGACCGCTGTATCTGACGGCTCCGCCGTCGCTCGTCCTCGTCGCGTTCGGTGCCCTGACGCTCGCCGCCGCATCGCACATCCACCGACACTCCGGTGTCGAGTACTGGCCGCCTTCGTACGCGCTCGCCGCTGGCGCAGTCGTCGTGTGTGGAATCCTCTTCGCTATCGGCGTAATCTGGCGGACACACCGATACGCCCGAGCGAACGGACCACAGGGGGCAGACGACGAGAACCGAACGCTTCCCGCGGCGGTCGCCACTCAGGTGCTCGCTGTGGCGCTGGCCGGTCCGGTGTTTTACTCCTACGACGCTATCGTCGCCGGCGGTCCTGCGGTCTACTTCGAGCAGGTGGCTCAGACGGTGGGTGCGAGCGGATTGTTCGTTGGCAGCGGGCTGTTGCTGTTCTATCACACGACGATCTGGACCCGAAGCGAGTCGCTGTCGCGGTTCTGGGCCGTGTTCGTTCGGTTTGGATTCGTCGTCGCCGCCGGAGGCCTGATGGCCGGTGCTACCGGACTCTACACCGGTTCGTGGACGCTTCCGGCCGTGATCACGGGCGGTTGCTGTCTGCTCGGTTTCGTCGTGGTCGCGAGCGAGTTCTGGGAGAGACGAGAGTGAAAAGCGCGTCGAGAGCGCGAGCGCAGGCCGGCGTTTTAGTGTCGGTCCGACCGACGGGGGTGTATTTTTGTACGTTCCACGCGGGCCTCGTAGTATGGCGACCTACGTACTTGCGACGAATCACGTCGACACCAGCGCGCAACTGTGCGATTATCTCATCGATCGCGTCTCGCGGAGCGACGAGGTACACGCCGTCAACTCCTTGCCCGGCGGCGACGACACCGACAGCCAGGACGTTCGCGAGGGGGAAGAGTCGCTGAACGTCGTCTCCTCACGACTCGCCGGAGTCACCTCGGTCGAGACGCACCAGTTCGTCCGCAGCAACGCGCCCTACACGGACGTGTTGGAGCACGCCGATGACATCGACGCCGACGAGATCGTCATCGGGATTCGCAAGCGGAACCCCACGGCGAAGGTGGTCTTCGGGAGTACTACCCAGCGAATCCTGCTCCACTCGAATCAGCCGATCGCCGTCGTCCCGCTCGTCGAGGTGGAGTAGGAAGCCGCGTGCGTTTCAGGGTTCGACGGCGGTTTCGAGAAACGCCAGGCCGTGGCCGACTGCTTGTTCGACGCCGTCACCCGCGTAGAGATCGAAATGATCGACCGGGAGTCTGATGAGCGTCGCGTCGAGGAGCGAGTCCGCGGCCGCCTGGACTTCGTCGAGCGCAACGACGTCGTCGCGTGTCCCGCCGACGAAGAGTGTCGGACAGGAGATTCGCTCGCGGTCGTCGTGAGCGGTGTCTCGGGCGAGCGCAAGAAGCGATCGCCCCGGCGTCCGGTTCGTCCACTCGTCGTCAGAGACGAGTTCGCGGTACTTTCGGGACGCGTTCGGCGACGACACGAGTGCCGGACCGCGGCTGTCGTCCCCGCTCCCGGACGCGACGGCGACGTCGTGGATCCCGACCAGCGGAGACTGAATGAGGTCTCGGACGCCGGCGAGGACGCCGCGAGCGAAAAATCCCGGGCCGCGGGCGCGAAGGAACGCACGACCCGAAAGGATCGGCGTCTGTGAGACCACCGCGCGGATGCGCGTATCGTTGGCGGCGACGTCGAGGACCGTCCCCCCGGCGAGGTCGGTCCCCCAGAGCACGAGTCGATCGGTGGGGACGTCGCCCCGGCCGCGAAGGCCGGCGATAGCCGCCTCCCAGTCGGTGCGCTGGCGCGCCGGAGCCAGGAGGTTTCGCGGCGTCCCGTCGCTGTCGCCCGTGTACCGCACGTCGAATCGGAAGGATGCGTAGCCGGCCGCAGCAAGCCGCTCGGCATACTGGCTCAGACCGGACGAACTCGTGCCGAGGAGTCCGCCCGAGAGCACGACGAGCGGTGGCTCCGCCGGTCGATCCGGCCGGTAGAGTCGGCCGACGCAGCGTTCGCCGTCGCTCCGGAATGTCATCCGCACGGACGAAAACTCGTAGCGGGACGGTCGCCGGCGGCGACCCGAGGGTGCGACCGCCACACGCGACCCGTCTTCGGTCACTTGCGTGTCCTGGTCGGCGTCCGGGGCCGGAGGGGATGTCACCGGTCGCCCTCCGAGAGCGTGTCGATGACGAGCGCCGAGAACTCCTCGCCGGTGATGTCGTACTCGGCGTACTGCCGGAACCACTCGGCCTCGGCGTGCCACGTCCCCTGAACGTTCTCCTCGTGGCGGAGCACCGTCGCATCGACGCGCGCGGGGTCCCACTCGCCGTGTCCGAACGCGTCGACGAACGTCGAGAGCGCGCGTCCCATCTCTTGATGATTCACCGAGACGTCGGGAAACGCCGTCAGGTAAACCAACTCGACCGTTTCGCCGTCGGTGTCGAGCGACTCGACGTTGATCCCGTTAGAGCGGAGTTCGCCCTCGAGGCCGGAGATGACGTCGTTCATACTTACGTGTTCGACCCAGGGGGAGTAAACAGTTGCCGCGCGCAGTGCGGCCAATCGGGCGAGCGCCATCGATCGTTTCGGCCGATACCACTACTTCTCGAGGCTTCCAGGTGGACCTATTACTTCGACCGGTGAACCGCTCTCGACCCTCTACGTCGACGACGACGTGCACTTAAGGGAGTTGGTGAAGACGCATCTGGAACGTGACTCGACCGAGGTTGAGTGCGAGGTGACGATCGAAACCACACCGGGGCGAGACTCGATCGGATTCAGTCAGCGGACGCCACGTTCGGCTGCGTCGTCAGCGACTACAATATGCCCAATGTGGACGGCGTGACGTTTCTGGAAGCCGTCCGCGGCCATCGCCCGAAGTTGCCGGTACTGCTCTTCTCGGGCGAAGAACCCGACAACGTCGCCGCCGAGACCGTCCGTGCGGGACTGACCGACTGCCCTCAGAAGGGGTTCGGGACCGACCAGTACACGATGCTGGTCCGTCGGGTCGAACACGCCGTCGAGGGCGAGGGAACGTTCGATCCGGAGGTCGAGACCGAGGCCGACGGTGTCGGAATCCTGAGGGCCGACGAGCGCTTCGAGGAGGCAGATGAGACGTACGCCTCTCTGTACGGATACGCGGCAGACGAGGCACGGGGGAGACACTGGACCGAACTCCACCCGCACGACGAGGTCGAGCACATCCGCACGCATATCCTGCCAGTCGTCGAGGGCGGCGGCGAGTGGCACGGCCGGAGTCGCGGGCTTCGGTCGGACGGGAGCCTCTTCACCGAGTCCAAACTGGTGACTGCGCTCGCCGACGATCGGCTCCTGATTGCGGCTTCGGAACTGCGTGAGAGTGACTCGAACGGCGTCGGCTGACGTTTCGGTGTCGCTAGATTTCTACGCGAGGGCCGCCGCTACACCTCCGAGCGAAAGTCTCCACGCGAAGACCGTCGCTATACCTCCACGCAAAGGCCGTCGCGGGCGACCGCAACGTCGCCGTTGTAGTGAGTCCTCACGGACTCGACTAACTCCTCGTGGCGGCCTCGGGTGTGGGGATAGAGATGCGTCAGGTAGACCCGGCCGACGTCGTGGCCAGCGAGTGCGCGTCCGAGTTGCGACGGCGTCGGATGGTTGGAAACGTCGACGTCGTCGGGGAACGAACAGTCGTGCGCGAGGACGGCCGCCCCGTCGGCGAAGGCTGCCAGCCCCGGGGTCGCCTCACCGTCGCCCGAGAAGACGACGTCGCCGGCCGAGTCAGCGGTGGTGAAGCGATACGCCAGGCAGTCCATCGAGTGGTCAGTTTCGGTCGCGCTGACGTCGAACCCGGCGACAGAGAAGGAGGTCGGCCCGACCTCGCGCACGCTCAGGTCGACGCGGCCCCGCAGGTACTCGTGGACCTCGAGGAGTCCGTCCAGAAGCGACTTCGTTCCCGCGGGGCCGACCACTTCGAGGTGTTCCTCGCCGGCCAGCCAGCGGGCTTTCAACAGCGGCAGCAGGTCGGCGACGTGATCGAGGTGGTGATGCGTCAAAAGCACCGTCGAGACGCCCTCGTAGTCGACGTCGGTTCCCGCAAGTCGGTGGAGCACGCCGCTGCCGCAGTCGACGAGAAGTGAGCGGTCGTCGGACTGGAGCAAGAGCCCCGTCTGCACGCGGTCGGAAACGGGCATCGCGCTTCCGGTCCCGAGGAAGGTCAGTCGCATCGCTGGGTGTTGGGCCGGTCCGCCGATAGGCGTTCGGGACCGACGGCGGATCGCCGACGCTGTGTGGAGAGGCGAGCAGCCGACACGGCAGTTTCGTTCCGTTCCGAGATCGACGTGTCGGACAACCGCGACTCGACCCCGGACGGGTGCTACGTCACGGCAGTGCTGGCCCCGTGTTGGTATATAAAGCCTCGGAGCGATCCCGCGGGCGAGACCCGGCCCGGACAGAACCCACTTACCCGTGCGGCCTAACCGACACACGATGCCGAAACGCGGGCGCGAACTGCTACAGGAAATCGCGCGGGATCCCAGCGACGGCCGAACCACCGATGGCGACACGGCGTTCGATTTCGACCCGGGAGAAGTCGAAATCAGTGACGAACCCGTCCTGGACCGGCTCGAACCCGCAGTTCGCGAGTGGTGGGTCGAGGAGTTCGGCCAATACGTTCCGCAGAACGGCGGCTTCTTCACCCCGCCGCAGCGGGAGGCCATCCCGCTTGTCGACGAGGAAACGAACGCGCTGGTCTGTGCACCCACTGGGAGCGGCAAGACGCTCGCGTCGTTTACCGCAATTCTGAACGATCTCTTCGCGCGTGATCGCGAGCGCGAAGACGGACTGGAGAATTCGGTGTACTGCCTCTACGTCTCGCCGCTGAAGTCGCTGGCCAACGACATCCACCGGAACCTGACCGTTCCCTTGGAGGGGATCAGCGAGCGGTTGGGTGATCGTGGAGCCGACGTCGAGGTCAGACACGCCATCCGGCACGGCGACACCGACAGCGCCGACCGGCAGCGGATGCTCTCGGAGACGCCACACATCCTCAACACGACTCCGGAGACGCTCGCGATCCTGCTCAACGCGCCGAAGTTCAGGGAGAAACTCCGGACCGTCGAGTACGTGATCGTCGACGAGATCCACAGCCTCGCGGAGAACAAGCGCGGCACGCATCTCTCGGTGTCGCTGGAGCGCCTCGAGGACCTCGCGGAGACCTCGCCGACGCGGATCGGCTGCTCGGCGACAGTCGAACCGCTCTCGACGATGGCGGAGTTTCTCGTCGGCCGCGACGACGAGGGCACGGTCAGAGATCACGAAATCGTCGATACGCGGTTCGTCCGCGACTTCGACCTACAACTCGAGTGTCCCACCGACGACCTGATTAACACGCCCAGATCCGAGATCCAGAACGGGTTCTACCACCGCCTGCACGAACTGATCGACGACCACGAGAACACGCTGGTGTTCACGAACACCCGTTCGGGTGCCGAGCGCGTCCTCGAGAACCTCCGCGGGAGCTTCGACGCGTACGACGATGACAACTCCGGTTGTCACCACGGGAGCCTCTCGAAATCGCGGCGGCAGGCGATCGAGGAAGGCCTGAAATCCGGCTCGCTCGACGTGGTGACCACCTCGACGAGTCTGGAGTTAGGGATCGATATGCCGCATCTGGATCTGGTGATTCAGGTCGGGTCTCCGAAGTCCGTCGCGTCGCTGCTGCAGCGGGTCGGACGTGCGGGCCACAGCCTCGGCCAGACCGTCGAGGGGCGGGTCCTGGCGCTCGATCACGACGAGTTGGTCGAGTGTGCGGTGATGCTCCAGAAGGCGAAGTCGGGGTTCGTCGATCGGGTGTTCATCCCCGAGAAGGCCCACGACGTCGCCGCACAGCAGATCTATGGGATCGCGATCAACGCGGTCCGGCGGGAGGAGGAGGTCCTGCAAACGCTGCGACGGGCGTACCCGTATCGGAACTATACCGATCGCGACTGGGAACGGCTCTGCCGGTATCTCACCGCCGACTACGAGGGGCTGGAAGCAAAGAACGTCTACGCGAAGATCTGGCGCGACACCAACGATCCCCCGTCGGGGCCGCACCATCACGACGGGTTCGACGTGGGCGAGCCACTCATCGGCAAGCGCGGTCGGATGGCGCGCGTCATCTATATGACGAACATCGGGACCATACCGGACTCGTTCACGTGCGAGGTGCGGACCCGCAACGGTGACGAGTGGGTCGGCACGCTCGACGAGAACTACCTCGACACGCTCGAAGAGGGCGACGTTTTCGTTCTCGGTGGCGACCGATTCGCCTACCGCTACCGTCGCGGGTCGAAGGTGTACGTCGATCGGACGAGCGCCCGGCCGACGGTCCCGTCGTGGTTCTCAGAACGGCTCCCGCTCTCGTACGATCTGGGGCGCGAGATCGCCTCGTTCCAGGGCGACGTGCTCGATCACCTCCGCGCGGGGGGACGTCCGGCCGTTCGCGGGTGGCTGCGCGACTTTCCGATCGACGAGAACGCCGTTCGCGCGATCGCCCAACTGTTCGACGAGCAGCACCAGTACGCCGGGGCCGAGAGCGTCGCGACGGACGAGCGGTTCGTCGTCGAAGCGGAACTGGACAGAGAGACCTATCGCCGGCACTTCTACGTCCACTCGCCGTACGGCCGGCGGTTCAACGACGGCCTCTCCAGGCTGGTGGCCGCCCGGTGTGCGAACCGGACGAACGCGAACGTGCAGATTGCCGTCGCCGACAACGGCTTCTCGCTGTCGATGCCGCTGAACCGGAAAGTCGACGTCGCGGCCATCCTCCGGGACCTCGATCCCGCGGCCGTCAGAGTCGAACTCCGAGAGGCGCTGGAGGAGACCGATCTCCTGAAGCGGTACTTCCGGATCGACGCCACCCGGTCGCTGATGATCCTGAAGCGCTATAAGGGGTACGAGAAGTCCGCCGCCGAACAGCAGGTGTCTGCGGAGATGTTGCTCTCGTTCGCCGACGACCTGGACGATTTCGCCGTGATGGAGGAGACCTACCGTGAGATAATCGAGGACAAACTCAATCTCCGCGCGATCGAGGAGATCCTGCACGCGATCGACCGCGGCGACGTGACCGTGTCTTCGATTCGCGTCGATTCGCCGACGCCGCGGGCGTTCGGGCTGGCGACGCTGCTCGCCAGCGACGTCGTCCTTGCGGAGGACGAGAGCGCGGTGCTACAGGAGTTCCACGCACGCGTTCAAGACGCCATCGACGAGGGAGACGAGACCGTCTCCGAACCGGGGACGACGTCCTCATAGGAGAGCGGTCGCTGACGAGACGTGTTGGAGTGCGAAGCCAGCGAATCCGGCGACGAGCAGGCCCAGGCGATTTTGACCACCGGCCGAACCGTCAGCTCACGCAGCCCCCGACCGTGCCCGTCTACCGCTGCGCCCAGTCGAGTAGTCGCGCGTAGAACGGATCCGACCCGAGCGCGTCGGCGTCGCCGACGAGCGCGAGCGCCTTCTTCGCCCGCGTGAGCGCGACGTTCATCCGCCGGTGGTCCTCGAAGAGCGGGCCATCGAGCGTCCCGGTCGCGACAAAGGAAACGACGATCACCTCTTCGGCGGACCCCTGGAATCGATCGACGGTGTCGACGGTCACGTCGGTCCGGCGCGAGATCTCGGCGACCTGTGCCCTGAAGGGGGCGATGACGCCGATGTCGTCGGGATCGACGCCGGCGTCTACGTAGGCGTCGACCAGGTTGGCGACGCGGTCGGCCTCGGTGGGGTTCGTGTTGCCGACCCGCTCGCCGTCGGGGTCGACGAAGGCGACGGAGTCCCGAAGGTCAGATGGAAGCGCGGCCTCGTCGACGCCGAGGTCCGCGAGTCGCTGTGCGGCGACCGTCCCGTCGGCGGGTCTGAGCGCACCGTCGTAGAACTCGGTGGACGAGAACGCCTGGATGCGCTGGGCCATCCGGTACTGCCGGTCGAGCAGAACCGAGGCCGCCGGGTGGTCGTCGATGAGCCGCTCGAAGAGGGACGTCGTGAGCGCGTTCGCGCCGTCCTCGTGGTCCGAAGTCTCGGCAGTCTCGAGGGCCTCGACGTTCCTCGGCGACGGGCCGGCTTGCACGACCGGCGGCAGTTGCTGGTGGTCGCCGACGAGGACGAACCGCTCGGCCAAGTTGGTGGCGGCCAGCGTGCTCGGTTCGGTGAGTTGCGACGCCTCGTCGACCAGTGCGACGTCGAAGGACTGCTCGCGCATCACCCGCGACCCGCAGGTGGCAGTCGTGGCTGCGACGACCGGCGCGTCGCGAAGCGCCGCCGCCCGCTCGTTCGGGTCACCACCGCGTTCGAGACGGACGTCGAGCATATCCTCGCGGACGCCGTTCTCGGTTCCGACGCGAACGACGTTCTGGACCCCGGCCTCGCGGACCGCTTCGAGCGCGTTGTCGACCGCGCGGTTAGTGAACGCCGAGAGCAAGACGCGCTCGCCGGATTCGACGAGGGCGCGGACGATCCGTGCGATAGTGTGAGTCTTGCCCGTCCCCGGCGGCCCGTGGATCAGCGCGAAGTCGTCGGCGTCGATCGCCAGCCGAACAGCCTCGTCCTGGGCCGCGTTGTTGTCGACGTAGGTGCCGGGCGACGCTGAGCGGTCCGCGAACGTCGGCTCACGGCGGTCGAAGAGCGCGTCTTTCCTATCGGGGTCACCCTTCAGAACGAAGTCGTGGAGTGCGGTGAGCATCCGGTCGACGCCGATTTCGGAGGGGTACACGTCGAGTCGGCGGACCGAGAGCGGTTCGTCGGCGCGGACGACGACTTCGTCACCGACGTCGACGATCCGACAGAGTTCGGCGTGGCCCGCGACGGGGTCGCCATCGCTCGCGAGCGCGACGTCGCCCTCACGGAGTTTCGAGACGGCGTCGGAGGGCTTCTCGGCGCGGAGTTCCCACCGGCCGTCGTCGAGTTCGACTCGGCCCGCGGGCTCCAGGTCGATCAGCGCTCGGTCGTCGTCCGCGCGCGCTTCGGCAGACTGTTCCCAGAGCTTCCGGTATTCGGCGTGGACCGCGCGGCGCTCGGCTTCGATTGCCTGATAGAATCGGTCGAAGTACGCGCGCTCAACCTCGGGAACCGGAGTGCCGACCTGCCCGGCCTTCGATTCCTGGTCGAGACGGCCGGAGACGACCATACAAGTGTCCTGCTCGAAGCAGTACTCACAGCGGGCGTCCGCTTCGTAGCCCGTCGGCACCGACGAGTCGAACTCCATCGCCGCAATCTCGTTGCGGGTCCGGACGACGAAATCGAAGAGACCGTCACCGATCGAGAACTCCTTCGCGGGCGAGAGGTCGCCCGTCTCCTCGGTGCGTTCCAGCGCCGTGTTCTTCGTGTACAGGAGGGTACCCGTGTCGGCGGAGACGCCCCGTTCTTCGAGGATCAGCGCGTATGCGGCCGCCTGAATCTTGTCCTGAAACCGGGGCTCGCGCTTGGTGTTCTTCCCCGTCTTGAGTTCGACGGGCATCCCCCGGCGGAGCGCGTCGGCGCGCCCTTTGATGCCGTACGTCGGCGAGATCAGCGTGTACTCCGAGCGCCAGGCGTCCGCTTCGGTGAGTGTGCCCTGCGACAGCCACCCCTCGATAGCCGCCGCGTTGCGACGGACCTCGTCGCGGACCTCGTCGGCCTCGCGACCGAGAAGGCCGAGTTCCAGTCCCGCCTCGCCGACGCGTTCGTCGATCGACGCCGCGAGGTCGCGATCGCGGAGGAGATCACCGAACACCTCGTGGACGATTGTTCCCTTGACCACGGGGTAGTTCAGCGGTATCCCCGAGAGTTTGTTCAGGTAGTACATTCGCGGGCACTGGACCCACGAGCGCACGTCGGTCACGTCCACGAGGAAGTCGGGTTCGAGCACGACGTGGGAGTCGCCCGTTGTCGCGTACGTCGTCTCGCCGCGGTACTCGTCGGTTTCGAGGGCAGTCGCGAGCAGGTCCATCCCGGGTTCGGCGTGTTTGACCGTCTCAGTCCACTTGCCCCATAGGGTGAGATCGGCGGCGCTGCCCGCCACGTCGGCGTGCGTCTCGCCGCCGGATTCTGTGCCGCCGTCCGCGCTCGGCGCGCCGGCCCCCGGGGTCGGACGGACCGTGACCTCCGCGAGCGAGCGCGTCCCGTACGACGTTTCGACTTCTCGCTCGTCGCCCACTTCGACGATGCGACCGCGCAGTTTCACGTAACGTCCCTGCGGGTCGCGGGGTAAGACGCTATCGGTCGGGGAGATGGACCGACGGCCCCCCCCCAAGCACAAGAGGGAGGCGTCGTTTCCGGTGAAAATGACGACGACAGCCCTGGATTCGACGGGAGCGGAACCCTCACCGACGCCCGTGGTCGGGGTGTGGCAGGAACTCCGACCACCAGCGAAGGAGGAACCATAGCAGCACAGCGCCGAGCACGAGACCGGCGACGAGTCCGGCGGCGATAATGAAGAGCGATCCGCCGGCCTGGAGCGCAATGAGGCCGCCAGAGGCCGCGACGAGAGCGACGAACCCGAACTTGAGCCGTCGACTGGCGATGTCGCGCTCGGAGTCCGTCAGGCTCGGACCGACCACGTCAGATCGACCCCGTTCGGGGTTCGGGAGGCGATGTGTTTCCTGCCATCACTGGAACCCGCGACCGACGCCGTCCTCGTCGACGAGGTCGTCGAGATCCTTCGAGAGCAGTTCGTCGGCGTCGGCGAACTCCTCGCTCAGTTCGTCGAGTCGACCCGGGCGGCCGTCGAACTCGTAGTCCATCGGCCCGAACGCCGGACTGTCGATTGCGTCCATCACGTCCTCGAAGAAGTCGTCCGGGGACGTCGGGGCCTCGGCGTGAACCTTCACCGCCTCTTCGAGGCGCTTGGCCATCATTTCGGCGTGGTCCTCGTCTTCCGGCGGCGACTGCACCGCGAAGTTGCCCGGGTCGTCACGCTCCTGCCTGGGGAGCAACGGTTCGAGGTCTTCGTCGATCCGGCGGGCGACGCGGCCCCCGACGCCACGAAGTTCTCTCGGGTTCTTCGCGTACGTCTTCAGTGCGTACACGCCGGCATTGGGGTGCCCGAGGTACAGATCCTCGCCGAGTCCGTCGCGGCGGTCGCCGGCGACGGCCCGCCAGCCGTCAGGATCGACGCCGGCGTCGGTCACGTCCGCGAGGATGTCCTGCCAGTCTCTAACGCGCATACTTCGGATTCGGTCCCCGGTAGAAAGAGTATGACGGTTGGCGTCGGCTGAACGCCGAACGTCGGGCCTGCACCGGGCCGCTCACGGATCGACGCGGGTGAGCCACTGCAGCGGATCGTCGAGTTCCGCAGCCGTCGGGAGGTTTTCCGGGCGTTTCCAGACGGCTCCGGCGGCCTGGAGTCCGCGACGGTCGGCGACGGCCTCGAAGAACGCGGCCCCCCGCTCGTACTGCCGCCGTTTCATTCCGAGTCCGAGCAGGCGGCGGGCCAACTGCGCGAGCGGTCCGCCACCGCTGCGCCGCGCGTCGAGTTTCGCTCGTAGGTCGGCGTACTCCGCGTCGAAGGCGCGGTCCATCAGGAGTTCCGCATATCCCTCGACGGCAGTCATCGCGACGTCGACCTCCTGGAAGGCCTCGCGGTCGAGACTCCCGCTTGTGAGTTTTTCTAGGCCGTCTTCCATCCGGGTTTCGAGGTGCTCGGAGAGCCACGGCGCAGCGCCGAACTCCGCGGCGTGGGTGACCTCGTGGAAGGCGATCCAGCGTCGAAACCGCGGGTAGTCCACGTCGAGTTCCGCTGCCGCCGCGACGATGTTCGGATGGACGAAGTAGAGGCCGTGTTCCGCTCCGTCTCCCTCCGCCAGCAGCAACGGATCGTACTGGCCGAGCACGTTCGAGCCGAGAAACGAGAGGACGAAGGCCATCGATCCGGTGTTGATCACCCGGGTCGCGCTCGGGAACGCAACGCTCACTTCGGCTTCGATCGGTCGCATCACGCGGCGAAACGTCTCGACGTTGGCGTCGATCCAGTGGTGACGGCTCTGAACCTCGATGGTTTCCGGGACATCGAAGTCGAGGCCGCCGACCGATCGGAGTCGCTCACGGGCGTCGCGAACGTCCGTGGCGTACCCGCTCTGCTCGCCCTCGGAGAGGTCGAGCCCGCCGGGATCCGTCGCGCTCTTGGCGGCCGTCGCGACGGCCGTCCAGTCGATCTGTCCGGCCCCGTCGGAATCGCCCGCGCCCGCGACTGCCTGAACACTCCGAAACAGGTTCATATCCACCACAGGGGACGAGCGCGCAAAACGCTTGTCCGGGGGACAGGTGGGAACTAGTGATTCGCCTCGGCCGACAGTTCCGTGATAGTCACCGCGTACTTTGCGCCGCACTCACACCTGACGATGCCATCCGATGCCTGGCCGTGGATCCAGTTTCCACACTCACATCGGATCTGGACGGCTCCCGTTGATTCGGCCCCCATATAATGTAATTCTAATAATACAATGGGACTAATAGGTACCGGTGCCCCGCGTCGGTTTCAGACCGCGCAGTTGTTCGGGCCGAGTTCCAGGTCGTCGCCCTCGCTGGGTTCCAACTCGAAGACGCCGCGGTTGACGTCAATGACGGTCTCGAAGTTCGGCGGTTTCTCGTCGGTCCGCTCGGTGACGCGCTCGACGAACCCGTCGCGGTCCAGCGCGAACAGGTGCAGTTGCTCGCGGAGGTCCCCGAGCGTTGCGGCCACCAGTTCACCCGGTTCGCCGACGCCGAACCGACCGTCGGCGTCTACCGACACGTGACCCGGAAGGACAGTCACGTCGTCGGCGAGATCCGCGTAGACGTCGTGGAGCGTCTCATAGAGCATCTCGGCCCCCGCTTCCGCGCCCGCGTCGCCGAACTCCAGTTCGGTCCGGCCCACCGACTCGACGAACAGGGTGTCCGCCGAGAGGAGATATTCGCCGTCGACGAGGAGGTTCACCAGTTCGGTCGTGTGGCCAGGGGCTGCGAGGACCTCGACGTCCACGTCGCCCACCGAGAGCGTCTGGCCGTCCGAGACGGGCGTGAAGTCGTACAGCACGTCCCGCTCGGTCGCCTCGCTGTGCAGATAGTACGGCACCGAGACCCGGTCGGCGAGCGCGCGGCCACCCGAGAGGTGGTCGGCGTGGACGTGCGTGTCGAGAACGCCCGTGATGCGGAGGCCGGCGTCGGCCGCCACGAGTTCGAACTCGTGGTGTTGCCGCGTTGGATCGACTACGAGCGCCTCGCTCGTCTCCCGGTCACCGACGACGTAGCCCAGACACCCCTTCGCCCGGCGCTGGATCTGCGCGAGAAACAGATCGCCGTCGACGTCGAGTTCGACGACGTCGTAGAGTTTGCTCCAGTCTTCCATCCCGCCTTTGACGACGCTGACCTCCTCGTAGCCGCGAGCCGACAGTTCGAAGCCGAACGAGGTCGAGGCCAGTCCTTTCGCACAGATGACAGCGATCGGGTCGTCATCGAGGAGGGCCGCGACGTCGTCCCAGGTGAATCCGCCGCCGAGGCCGTCGACGGGGTGGTAGGGGACGCTCACCGCCCCCGGCACGTGCCACGCCTCGAAGCTCTCTGTCGGGCGCGTATCCACGAGTGTAAAGTCCTCGTTGGCGTCGATTGCGTCCGCGAGGCCGCCGACGCTCCGTTGGGCGAGCAGTTTCGACATACTCGTAGTACGACCCCGGTGTGAATAAATCTCGTTGCTGCCGCTGGCTCCGGACTCAGGCAGCGCGAAAAGTACCAGTCAGCGAATCGTCCCCTTAGATCTCGTCCTCGAAGTCTTCGAGGGCGTAGACCGTGTCGCTACCGCGACGGTCGAGCGTCTCGTTGGCAAGCAGCCAGTAGACGACCGACAGCGCGCGTCGACCCTTGTTGTTCGTCGGAACCACGAGGTCAACGTTGCTCGTCTGATTATTCGAGTCACACATCGCGATGACCGGGATACCGACCGTAATTGCCTCTTTGACGGCCTGTGCATCGCCGATCGGGTCGGTGACGACGACCACGTCCGGCTCGATGTAGCCGTCGTAGTCGGGGTTCGTCAGCGTCCCCGGAATGAAGCGTCCGGTGCGTGCACGTGCGCCGACCGCGTCGGCGAACTTCGTCGCCGGGAAGCGGCCGTACTGTCGCGAACTGGTGACCAGCATCTGCTCGGGGTCGTAGTTCGCGAGGAAGTCCGCGGCCGTCCGGATCCGCGAGTCGGTCTGGCTGACGTCCAGCACGTACAGGCCGTCGTCGCGGACACGGTGGATGAACCGCTCCATATCCTCGGTCTTCTGCTGGGTCCCGATATGGACCCCCGCCGAGAGGTAATCCTCGACGGGAATGAGGAGGTCGGCCTCCTCGTCGGGCATCACGTCTTCGTCGAAGGCGGGTCCTTCAGACTCTGTCTCGGCCTCGTCCGCCTCGTCGGCGGCCGCGCCGTCGTCGGCGTCGACCTCGTCTGCGGCGGTCTCGGCGACCGGTTCGGTCGTCTCGGCGTCGGCCTCGGTCGCCTCGACGGTGCCGTCGGCCGCGTCGGCCTCGGGTTCGTCGTCGACGACTTCGACCGCGTCGTTATCGTTCTCTGTCATACTGCGTCGTCCGCGATGCGGATGAGTTCGTTGAGTTTGGCGGTTCGCTCGCCCTGGACCGTCCCGGTCTTGATGAAGCCGGCGTCGGTAGCCACAGCGAGGTGTGCGATCGTGGTGTCTTCGGTCTCGCCCGAACGGTGGGAGACGACCGTCTCGTAACTGTTCTGGGTCGCCAGTTCGATCGCGTCGAAGGCGTCCGACAGCGAGCCGATCTGGTTCGGCTTGATAAGGATCGAGTTCGCGGCGTCGGCGTCGATGCCGTCCTGCAGGCGCTCGACGTTCGTCACGAAGAGGTCGTCGCCGCAGACGAGCGTCTGATCGCCCACGCGCGCGGTGAGATCTGCAAAGCCCTCGTAATCGTCCTCGTCGAGGGGGTCCTCGACGTAGACGAGGTCGTACTCGCGGACCATCTCGGCGACGTACTCGACCTGTTCGGCGGTCGATTTGACCTCGTCACCGTAGACGTATCCGTCCGCGTCGGCGTCGTACAGTTCCGCGGCGGCCATATCCAGGCCGAACTTGATCTCGAAGCCGAGTTCGTCGGCGGTGTCTTCGACCGCCTGATCGACGAGTTCGAACGCGTCTGCGTCCGAGATCGGCGGCGCCCACGCGCCCTCGTCGCCCTTCGCGGCGGGAACGCCCCGTTCGTCGAGGAGTTCCGAGATGCGCGCGTGGACGGCGGCGTTCGCGAAGACGGCCTCGGAGACGCTCGGGGCGCCGACTGGCGCGGCGAGGAACTCCTGAATGTGGGTGGCCTCTTTGGCGTGTTCGCCGCCGCCGACGACGTTGCCGAGCGGCGTCGGGAAGGACTCGCCGCGGAACGTCCCGCCGAGGTGCTGATACAGCGGCGCACCTAAGACGTCCGCACCGGCCTTCGCGGCCGCCATCGAGATGGCGACGGCGCTGTTGGCGCCGATCTCCGAGAAGTCGCCGGTTCCGTCCGCCGCGTGGAGTGCGGCGTCGACTTCGCGCTGGTTCCCGGCGTGGACAGCGCCGACGAGTCGCGGAATTGCTCCCTCCCGGGCCGCAGCGATCGCTTCGCTCGGCGGGAGTTCGATGGCTTCGTACTCGCCCGTACTCGCCCCACTCGGGGCGGCCGCGCGACCGAAGCCGCCGGACTCTGTCAGGACGTCGGCCTCAACCGTGGGGTTGCCACGGGAGTCGAGGACGCGGCGGAGCGAGACGTTCGTAATGAGCGTCATCTCACTCGCCCTCCCGGTTCACCGTGAACGGCAGGACGCCGGCGTCGTACTCCTCGGCTGCGACCAGAATCGGCTCGGACTGGTCAGTATCGACGAGTACCGGGGCCCCATAGGAGACCTGCAGCGCTCGCGCGCCCAGGACACGGGCCTTCTCGTACCGATTGTACTGGGTTCGTCCGCTCATTGGTAGGGTGCCACGACGTCGACGAGGTCCTTGTGCGAGACCATCATCCGCCGACAGCAGTGCCTCTCGACCCCGAGGTCGTCGAGGACTTTCGCCGGGTCCTCGTCGCCCTCGCGGGCGCGGTCTTTGAATTCGTCCCAGTGTTCACCGACGACGTTGCCGCACGTGAAACACCGAACTGGTATCATCATAGATGGATCACCTCAGCGGTAGGACTTCTGATAGCGCGCTCGGGCGCCCGGTCCGCCCCACTTCTTGGGCTCGGACTGGCGCACGTCGTTGACGAGCAGCGAGCGGTCGAAGTCCATATACGCGTCGCGAAGTTCGGCGTCGTTGAGATACTGCACCAGCCCGCGGGCGATCGCTGTCCGCGCGGCGTCGGCCTGTCCGGCGAAACCGCCGCCGGAGACGCTGACGTCGATGTCGACCTGCGAGCGGAGATCCTCGCCGGCGATGCGGAACGGCTCCAGCATCTTCAGGCGGGCCATCTCCGGCTCGACGAGTTCGACCGGCTGGGAGTCGATTCGGACGCGGCCTTCGCCCTCGCGCACGGTGGCGCGGGCGATGGCCGTCTTCTTCTTGCCAGAGGTATTCGTTACCATGTGACTTTTGCACCCAGGTTCTCGGAAATCTCTCCGAGTGAGAGGAACTTGATGTTCGAGAGTCGGTCGAGCGTGGTACCCTCGATCGCGTCGCCGTCCTCGTCGAAGGGGTTACCCACGTAGACGCGGACGTTGCCGACGGCTTCGCGGCCCTCGGTTTTGTCGGTCGGCAGCATTCCGCGCACCGCGCGCTTGAAGATACCGTCCGGACGCGACGGGTAGTTCGGTCCGCGGTCGGAGCCGACGTCGGCGCGTTTGCGGTACACCGACATCACGTCCTCCTCGGAGCCGGTAATCACGGCGTCCTCGGCGTTGATGATCGCGACTCGCTCGCCGTCGAGGGCGCGCTGGGCGACCTCGCTGGCGACGCGTCCGACGATACAGTTTCGCGCGTCGACGACGACGTCGGCGTCGAACTCGGAGAGACTCATCGGATCACCCGGACGTTGCTTCCCTCGGGGTTGTCCTCGATAGCGCGCTCGAGCGCCACCGTGTCCCCGACCTGTTCGATCTTCGTTCGAGCGGACGACGAGAAGTCGACCGCCGCAACTGTAACATTCTTCTGCAGCGCACCACTCCCCAGCACTTTGCCGGGGACCACGACGGTCTCGTCCTCGCGCGCGTACCGTTCGATACGCCCGAGGTTGACCTCCGCGTGTGTGCGCCGTGGCTTCTCCAGACGGTCCGCGACGTCCTGCCACACGTTGGCACCGGACTCACGGGAGACCGCCTTCAGCTCGGCGATGAGACTGTTGAGTCTCGGATTCGTCTTACTCATTGTCTACCTCCTGAGAGTTGGACGACCGGGGCACTCTGGCACCAGTCGTCCGAGAGAATTCAGAGTGCAGGGAGCAGGATTTGAACCGCCGGGGGACGCGTCGCGCCTCCCGTGGTGCAAATCCGCGTGCCGTGCACACGGCTCGCCCGTTCGGACGAGCCGAGAAGTGCAGGGAGCAGGATTTGAACCTGCGGACCCCTATGGGACAGCGCCCTGAACGCTGCGCCGTTGGCCAGACTTGGCTATCCCTGCTCGCACTCCGTTGTACTGCGTGTCCCTTCAAACCCCTTTCGGTCTGGCGAGGCTCGCCGCCGCAGTGCGAGTCCGCGACGGGCGCGGTGCTCACGGCGGGCGAGCGTCGGGCGACGGGTGAGGGGACAGAGATCATACGTGACTCAGATCGCGACTTTGTCTTCGAGTTCGGCTGCGCGGTCACCGAGCGATTCGGCGGCCCGCAGAACGAGTTCTCCGACGCTGAACGAACCGTCGGTCTCCACGTGGAAGACGAACGCCTCGGGCACGTCCTGAACGTCGACCTCTTTCCCCGGATACCGGTTCGTGAGGTCGTTGTCGAACGCGTCCGTCGGGACGAGGTCGCCGTCTTCGGCGCTCTCGTCGGCAGCGTGTTCGGCGGCCGCTTCTTCGATGACGCCTCGCAGGATGTTCGGCTCCTGAGACGCGAACTCGCCGGTGTCGTCGACGACCTCCACGCGCTGGAGGTGTCGGTATCCGACAGAGACGCCGCCCTGGTGTTTGGCGTGCGCCTTGCCGGTGTCGAGAACCGCGTCGGCCTCGAACTCGAGATGTTGGTTTTCTTTGAGTTCGACGATCGGGACGTTCTCGTCGGCCGGCTGGACGAGGTCGTCGGACGACTCGAGGTCGCCCGAATACGCCGTCGCCGGTCCCTCGACGTCGAGAGCAAGGGTGACGGCGTCACCCCTCTCGAAGTCGCCGAGCGGTGTCGTCAGAGGCACGAGGCCCAGACGCAGTCCGATCATCTCGTCGAACATCACCGACGAGTTCTCGACGAACCGGACGGTGTCGATACTGAACGTGGGCACGTCGGCGACCATCGCTCGGCGGATACCGTTGGCGACGGCTGGCGACGCGCCGCGGACGAGGAAGCGGGCCTTCCGTTCGCCGCGTTCGATGAACTCGACCTCGAAATCGTTCGTCATTAGTTACTCACAGACGGCTGTTTTTGGGCGCGCGCGTCCCGTCGTGCGGGATCGGCGTGACGTCCTCGATACGACCGATCTCGAGACCGGCGCGAGCCAGCGCACGGATCGTCGCCTGCGCGCCGGGACCGGGGCTCTTGTTATCGTTCCCGCCCGGACCGCGGACGCGAACGTGCAGGCCTTCGATGCCCGCAGCTTTGATTTCCTCAGCGACCGATTCGGCCATCTGCATCGCCGCGTACGGCGACGCCTCGTCGCGGTTCTGCTTCACCACGGCGCCGCCGGACGACTTCACGATCGTCTCGGCGCCGGTCATATCGGTGACCGTGATGAGCGTGTTGTTAAACGACGCGTGGACGTGGGCGATACCCCACTTGTCTCGGGTTGTCTCGGATTCGCTCATTGGTTACTACTGTCCCTCCGCGCGTTCGGGGTGGAGATCGTCCGCGAGCGGACTGTTCTCGTCGAACGTGATGGAATCCTCTTCGGCGACCTCGACCGTCTTCGATGGGCGCGTGACGCGCGCTCCGTCGACGACGACGTGGCCGTGAACAATGAACTGTCGCGCCTGGTCGGGCGTGCTCGCGAGGCCCTCGCGGTACGCGACGGTCTGGAGTCGACGCTCGAGGATGTCGGTGACGTCGAGTCCGAGGACACGACTGATGTCGTCCTCGTCAGAGAGAATGCCGTAGCGGCGGAGCCGCGTAAGGAACTCCTCGCCGGCCCCCTCTGCGGCGGTCAGATCGCCCTGCGCCTCGCCGATGAGACGTCGGGCTTCGCGTCGGTAGTTACGGAGCTCTGATTGCGCGCGCCAGAGTTCCTCTTTGTTCTTCAGGCCGTAGCGTCCGAGCAGGTCACCCTCCTGGACGATTCGTTCACCCTGGAACGGGTGATTCGGGGTCTCGTAACGCTTCGTGTTGTTTCCGGTCGCCATCGGTTATACTTCCTCGCCGCCTTCGGCGGCCTCCTCTTCGGCCTCTTCTCTGATCTCCTCGACGTTGACGCCGATCGTCCCCTCGGTCCGGCCGGTGGACTTCGTCCGCTGTCCGCGGACCTTCTGCCCGCGCTTGTGTCGGGTGCCTTTGTAGGAGTCGATCATCTTCATCCGGTTGATGTCGTGACGGCGTTTCTCGTTGAGGTCCGAGCCGGTGACGTGGGTGGTCTCCCCGCTGAAGAAGTCGCTTCGGCGGTTTGCCATCCACTCTGGGACGTGGTCGTCGATGTTCTCGACGACCTCGACGACGGAGTCGATCTCGTCTTCGTCGAGCAGTCCGAACGTCGCGTGTCGATCGACGTCTGCGACCTCGGAGATGATGCGCGCTGTGCGCTTTCCGATACCTTTCATGTCAGTGAGACTCCGCTCAACCGCCTTCGTCCCGTCCAGATCGGTCTGCCCGATCCTGACGAAGTATCGGAGGTCTTCTTCCTCCTCGGGAGCGTCGTCCTGTGGTTCTTCTGCACTCATGACTTTTGGGAGTCTGGTGAGCGTTGCGGCGGGGATTCGAACCCCGGAGGCTTGACGCCACAGAGTTAGCAACCCTGCGCCTTGGGCCAGGCTTGGCTACCGCAACATACTCGTTCTCGTACTGTCGCCCTTCCGGACTCGGGAGCCCGCCCCCCTACAGCGTATCGCAGTCAGAACAAGTCGGGGTCGCTACTTAAACATCACGATAGGGTGCAGGGATGAGAGCGGGCCACACACGTCTCGATACTGTCGATTTCGACCGAATACCGCGGTACGCCATCGCACACCGGCTGTGCGCTCGCGCGGACACCGCGCGACTCATATATACGCGTGGGCGTTCAATGCACAACCGTGACTACCGCAACACCGACTGATTCGGCGCCGGACCGCCCCGCCACTCTCGAGAGCGAGCGTGCACTCGAGTCATTCCTGTCGACGCACGACCGCGTTCTCGTCGATTTCTACACCGAGGGCTGTACGCTGTGTGCGAGTATCGAGCCCGTAATCGGGAACGTCGCTCGCGCCCACGACGACCTCGCGGTCGCGACGATCAACCCTCGGGACGATCCGGCGTTGATCGACCGGTTCGCGATCACGAGCGCACCGACGCTCGTGCTCTTCGAAGACGGCGAGGAACGAGGCCGCCTCGCCGATGGGTTCCAGGGCGTCGACGCCATCGACGCGTTCCTGGACGGCGCGAGCGACGAGTAAGAAAGCCGAGATTGCCCCGAGAACGACGCTCAGGACTCTACTTCTACCGTTTCGGGCGGCTGTCCGTCAAACGCATCGACGACAGTGAGGAAGTTCTCGAACACCCGCGTTGCCGTCTGTGTCTCGGCGTGGCGTTCCGGCGTGGCGTCGGCCAGAACGGCGTCGATTCGCTCCGGGTCGACGCCTTCGGAGCGCTTTCCCTCCGTGACTGACCGCACGGTCTCGATGTCGTACTCGGGGTGGAACTGGACCCCGAACGTCGGGCCGAGCGAAAACGCCTGACACGAGCGGTCGTTGCCGGCGAGTTCGACGGCCCCGTTCGGGAGTCGCACCACCTCGTCGGAGTGGGTCTCGAACGCGTCGAACTCCGCGGGGAAATCAGCGAACAGCGGAGAATCGTCGTACCGCTCGATGGATCGGTACCCGAGTTCGTAGCCGTCCATCGCAGCGACGCACCCGCCGAGCGACTCCGCGAGGAACTGGTGCCCCCAGCAGACGCCCAGCATCGGCACGCCGAGTTCGTGGAGGTCCCGGACCAGTTCTTCGAGGGTCTCTATCCAGGGTTCGGTGTCGTAGACGGACGTCTGTGAGCCCGAGATCACGACGCCGTCGTAGGGCCACGAACCGTCCGCGCCGGGCCACACGGGAACGTCGCTCTCGCTCACTTTGAACGCCGAGACCCGCGCGTCGAGTTCGCGTCGGAAGTTGTGCTCGGCCGGCGTCTGTCCCACCGACGCGTCGAACAGGGCGATGTGAGGCGTGGTCACACGCCCTGCTACGCGGTCAGTAGGCTTTAATATTGGTTAGTCTGTTGGTTTCTATGCACAACCGCCGGCGAGCAGGCTGGGGTACAGATCACAGTATGGGCGGGGAGAACGAGGCGATGTCCGGACGGAGGGCCGAGCGCGGAGGAGCCGGGTCAGCAGAGGGTATCGGTCAGGAGTACGTGGCGGCGGCGTCGATGTACTCGTCGTTGACGACCCACTCGCCGTCCTCTTTGATCATATACTCCCCGTAGTAGGGGACGCGGTTTGCGACGGTTTCGCGGTACGTCTCTCTGATCTCGGCTTTGCTCATCTCGCCCATCGAGCGCAGGTCGTCGTTGCGGTTGAGACATCCTTTGAGGTAGCCCTCGTGGGTGACGCGCACGCGGTGGCAGTTCGCACAGAAGTGAGGGTTCTCCACGGGGTCGACGATTTCGACCATTCCCCCCTCGCCGTTGCTGTCCTCGCCGACGAAGTACCGCCGGCGATTGTGCATCTCGCGGGTCTCGATGCGGTCGGCTTTCTCCGCGAGCCAGTCGTGGACGCGCCCGATGTCGATGTTCCACTCGGGGTGCCCGGTCAGTTCGGGCATATACTCGATGAGTTGGAGTTGGAGTCCCGAGTTCTCGGCGACGTGGTCCACCATCCCCTCGACGTAGCCCGCCGTGTGTTCGAAGACCACCATATTCAGTTTCACCGGGTCGAGCCCGGCGTCGAGAGCGGCCTCGACCCCCTCGATGACCTTCTCGTAGGCCCCCGACTTCGTGATTTCCGCGAAGGCATCGGGATCGATCGCGTCCTGTGAGACGTTGACCCGTTCGAGCCCCGCATCACGCAGTGATTCGGCGCGACCGGGGAGGAACGAGCCGTTTGTCGTCATCGAAACTTCCATCGAGTCCGGCGTGCGCGAGATGATCTCCTCGAGGTCACCACGGAGCATCGGCTCCCCGCCGGTGAATTTCACCTTCTCGACACCGAACTCCGAGACGACTTCGAGGAACCGAACAACCTCGTCGGCGCTCATCTCGTCGTCCTGGGGGTCCATCGGGCCACGGGTGTCGCCGAGCCCCTCGTTGTGACAGTAGACGCAGTCGAAGTTGCATCGATCTGTCAGGGAGACGCGGACGCCCGACACCTCGCGCCCGAAGTCGTCTTCGAGCATCGTCGGATTCTTCGTGAGGAGGTAGTTAAATTCGCCGTCGTTTCGGCGTGTTATGTAACCTAATATGGTTTCGTATTCCCAGTTGGTAACCGGTTCTCGGGGGAGTATCGGTCACAACCCTTATCGGCTACTCCGACCCACCACCGGTATGAACGTCGAAACCGTCCGGGAGCGCCTCAGCGCGGTCTCGGACCCGGATCTCGGTGACGACATCGTCTCGCTGGGCCTCGTCAACGCGATCGACGTCGATGACGACGCCGGCGTCGTACGGATCTCGCTCGCGCTCGGTGCGCCGTTCTCTCCGGTCGAATCGGCCATCGCCGACGACGTCCGCGGCGCTCTCTCAGATACCGGCTACGACGTCGACCTCTCGGCGCGGATCGCCTCGCCCGTCGACTCCGACGAGGACGTCCTCCCCGGCGTCGAGAACGTCATCGCGGTCGCCTCCGGAAAGGGCGGGGTCGGCAAATCGACGGTGGCGGTCAACCTCGCGGCCGGACTCTCGAAACTCGGCGCCCGCGTCGGCCTCTTCGACGCCGACGTCTACGGCCCGAACGTTCCGCGAATGGTCGATGCCGAGGAGGCCCCACAGGCGAAGGGCGACGACACCATCGTCCCGCCCGAGCAGTACGGAATGAAATTGATGTCGATGGCGTTTCTGGTCGGTGAAGACGACCCGGTGATCTGGCGCGGACCGATGGTTCACAAGTTACTCACCCAACTCGTCGAGGACGTCGAGTGGGGCGAACTGGACTACCTCGTCCTCGACCTCCCGCCCGGCACCGGCGACACGCAATTAACCGTACTCCAGACGCTGCCGCTCACGGGCGCGGTGATCGTCACGACGCCACAGGAGGTTGCGGTCGACGACGCCCGGAAGGGGCTGGAGATGTTCGGCAAGCACGACACCAACGTCCTCGGCATCGTCGAGAATATGTCCACGTTCCGCTGTCCCGACTGCGGATCGACCCACGACATCTTCGGCGCGGGTGGCGGAGCGGCGTTCGCATCCGAGAACGACCTCCCGTTTCTGGGTGCCCTCCCGCTCGATCCCGACGTACGGACTGGCGGCGACGGCGGTGAGCCGGTGGTCTTAGACGAGGGTGAGACCGCAGACGCGTTCCGAGTGATGACCGAGAGCGTGGCGAATATGGCCGGCGTGGTCCGCCGGCGCGACGCGTCCCGGCGATCTTAGTAGTCGCGGTCGGCGCCGGTCGGCCGAGTGGGGTCTTGCCCCGTACCCGACGGTTTTTGAGCGATCGGATCGATACACTACTGTGGACGCCGAACAGGACACTCTCGATAATCCGTTCAATATGGACGAGGACTGCCGGAACTGCGATGGGCTCTGTGACGCCCGCACGAACGTCGTCCACGGGTACGGCGACGCGGGCGCGGAGTTTCTCTTTGTCGCCGAGCGACCGCACACCGGTGCGGATCAGACCGGCGTCCCGTTCACCGGCGACGACGCCGGGCGGCGACTCCAGTCGATCCTCGCCGACCTCGGGTTCGCTCGTTCCGAGCCCGAGAGCGAAGCGCCCGACCTCCAGAACGTCTATCTCACGTACCTCACGCGATGTCGGCACCCCGAACGCGAGCCGAGCGAGACCGAGATTCGCACGTGCGAACCGTACCTCAACGCCGAGATCAGGATGATCAACCCCGAGATCATCGTCCCGATCGGACAGCGGACACTGGATGCCCTGGCCACGGACTACACGACCAACCGTCCGGGCGACGTCGAGGTCACAGAGGCCCACGCCACGACGATTCGCGGCCGTGGCTTCGAGCTCGTACCGATGCTCGAACTGACCGACCAAACTGACGCCGACAGCGAGGCGTTCGTCGAGCACCTGGTCGAGAACGTCTTCTCACGCGACTACCGCCAGACGAAGGGGCGTCGCGGGCGCTGAAGCGCTCCAGGCGACGGGACTGTGGAACGTCGGGTTGAAGAGCGCCGCCCGTCGAGAACGTGGTATGACCGTCGTCGCCGTCTTGGCCGACCCCCCGCGCCCGGGACTCGCACTGCCGCAACTCGCGGAGACCAGCCCGCTCTCGGAAGCCGAGGCCGCAACCCTCGCCGAGGCGATGCTTCGGGACACGCTTCGCGCCGTCGAGCGCTCCGGCGGCGATTTACTCGTGAACTACCGACCGGACGAGGCGTTGCCCGACGCGCACGTCGATCCCGACCAATCGGCTGAGGAGGCGATCCGCGGCCTCGCAGACGAGGCGCTCGACGCGCCCGACGCCGCCCGCTTCGAGGTCCAGGTCGGGTCGACGTTCGACGCCCGCGCCGGCAACACCCTTACGCACTTGCTCCGCGAGGAGGGCGTCCAGTCTGCGGCAGTCGTCCGCGGCGACGCGCCCTTCCTCCTCCGCTCGACGGTCGACTCGGCGGCGATGAAACTCCGGACTAACGGGGTCGTCCTCGGACCCTCGACGGACGGGCGGGTCTACTTCGCCGGCTTCCGGGAGCCAGTCGATTACGACGGCGCGTTCGCGCTCCCCGAGATGGAGACGCTCGTCGACCGCGCGAACGACGCCGGCCGCGACGTCGGCTTCATAGGGATGCAACCCACGGTCAGGACGGGCGAGGACCTCACGACGCTGGTGTCGTCGATCCGTGCGCGGTGGCAGGCCGATCGCGTCGTCCCGGCGCACACCGCGGAGTTCGTCGTCGAGACGGGACTGGCGGTCGTCGCGGACGACGACGGCGAACCCACGCTCGTCCGGGAGTGAGCGGCCGTCCATCTCGTCCGTGACCGACAAGTCTTAGACCCGGCATCGAAAACGACCACGTGCGGTGGGATGGCAGAGCGGCCTATTGCGCCTGCCTTGAAAGCAGGTGGCGTTATGCCTCCTGGGTTCGAATCCCAGTCCCACCGCGTAGTGTGCGGGCGACAGCGAGCACGATTACGGGCTCGTCTGAGAGTCGAATCGGGGAGCGGTGCGAACGCCATCGGTCGAGCGATGCGTAACGGCTTTGCCGCGGCCACCCGACTCCCGGGTATGGACTGGCCACACGACCCCGACGGCGAAGACGGATCTGAGGGACGGCGCAAGTACGGCCACGCCGTGATCGCCAAAAAGGTGAACGAAGAAACGGATTTCCCGCTCGACCGTGACGAGTTCGTCGCAGAGTACGGCGACGACCCGGTCCGCCTCGACGACGAGCGGATCGTCTCGCTGGGAGAGATCTTCGAGGGCGTCGACCAGTCTGAGTTCGAGGACTTCGTCGACTTCCACACGGCCGTCGGCGAAGCGATGCGCGAGAACGGCTACTGGTCCTACGAGGGCGCGGATCAGTTCGTCGACGGGCCGGCCTGACCGGCACCCGCTCGAGGGCAGTAATGCGCTCACGTCGAGAACTGTAGTCACATCCGCGACAGGGGCATTTGTGTGCACCGGTGCCGACCGCTTCTCTCACTCAGAGTCGCCGAACTCTCGGATCGCGCGTCTGAACAGCTCCCGGTACCCGGGCTCGATAGCGTCACACTCTACCAGTTGCTCGTCGGTGAAGAAGTCGGTGGCGTCGGCGTCGGAACCCGCAGCGGGGTCACCGCTGGTCTCGGCCCGATCGACGGCGTAGACCACGATGAGCACCGACGAGGCCTCTTCGGAGGTCACGAACGACGTGTCGAACAGCGTCGGTGCCGTAGATGGGACCGAAAGGCCGGCTTCTTCGGCCGGTTCGCGGACGGCCGCGTCTCGCGGCGGTTCGTCTACGTCGAGGAACCCGGCCGGGAGACTCCACATCCCGACGGGTGGGTTCGTCCGGCGAATCAGGAGCACCGAGTCTCCATCGACGACAACGATGCCAGCAGCGGGTTTGGGGTTCCAGTAGACTGGCTCCTCACACGCGTCGCAGTAGTCGCGGTCGCGCCCTTCGAGCCTGACGGTCCTGAGTGGAGCCCCGCACGACCGACAGTGCTTCGGATCCACGGTGACCATCTGGTAGTGCCCGGGCGCGACGGCGTAAAAAGGCTAATAGTCGGTGGGACAGCGAGTGTGCGAGGCGGGGTCCAACTCCTGGCTACCGACCGAAGAGCCGCGTCCACAGTGAACGATCGCCGCCGCGTTCAGCCAGGAGGACAGTGCAGTCGACCTCCTCCAGGACGTCCAGCACCAGCGTCCCGCGGACGAGTCGAGAGAGGAGGCCGCGCTCGGTCGCGCCCACGACGAGCATCGTCGCGTCGGCGGCGTG
Source organism: Halobellus sp. (assembly GCF_042218505.1). Classification (NCBI taxonomy): domain Archaea; kingdom Methanobacteriati; phylum Methanobacteriota; class Halobacteria; order Halobacteriales; family Haloferacaceae; genus Halobellus; species Halobellus sp. The sequence continues at coordinate 28,327 of NZ_JBDGQZ010000016.1, read as the reverse complement.
GCGTTCGATCGCCGTCTCGACGTCGCCCGTTTCGAGGAGCAACTCCGCCTCGGCGAGACCGTTGTCGTCGGCCCACGGTTCGAGGAACTCCCGCCCGGTGGCCTCGTTGTCGGCGACGTGGAGCACCGACACCTCGGCGTCGTACTCGCGGCCGAGCGCTAAGGCGATCTGCGCGGAGAGTTCGGAATCGGGGCCGCCGGCCGTCGGCAGCAGGATCCGCGACGGATCGAAGCCGCGGTCTCGCATCACGAGGAAGTCCGAGGGCAGCGACGACGCGATTTCGTCGATCGCGCTCTCGGCGCGTCCCGGAGCACCGTGGGAGTTGGGGCCCCAGCCCATCACCGTCAGGTCGGCGTCGTACGTCGTCGCCGCGTCAAAGATCTCCTCGAAGCCTCGGTGTGAGAGCACCGTGTGCGTCTCGATCGGCACCTGGAACGTCTCGGCGTCTTCACGGGCGCGCTGGAGGAGTTCGTGTGAGTCCGAATGATCGAGATTCTCCCGAGCGGATTCGAGCGCCGTCTGGTCCGGCACTTGCTCGATGTGGACCGCGACCAGCGTCCCACTGCGCTGTTTCGCGACGGCACTGGCGAGCGTGATGAGATCCGTCTCGTGGGCGGGATTCGCCAGCGGCACCATCACCCGGTAGTCGCCGCCGTCGGGTTGGACCGAAGTCGCCGCGGAGACGGCCGCCTCAGGCATCTCGTCGGGGCGGTTCAGAACGTGCTGTCCGAGGATCCCCTGTTTGGTCGCCCGTGAGCGGGCATACAGGAAGTACCAGGCGATCGCTGCTGCAGTAATTGCGAACGAAAGGAGTCGGGCGTTCGCCTCGACGTAGATCAGGAGCGCGAACGAGAGGATCGTCCCCAGAATCGGCAACAGGGGGTACAGCGGCACCGTGAACTCCGGCTGATACTCCTCGGGATTCACGTACCGCATCGCGACGAGTGCAATGTTCAACAGGCCGTAAATGATGAGATGGAGCCCCGACGCCGCGCCAGACAGGAGGTTGATGTCGCCGACGACGATGAACAGGAGGATGAGACCGCCGGTGATACCGATCGAGCGGTACGGCGTCCCGAAGCGTGGATGAATCTCGTTCAGTGACGGCGTAACAATGCGGTCGCGGCCCATCGCGAAATTAATTCGGGACGACGCGAGAATGGACGCGTTCGCGCTCGAAGCGGTCGCGAGGAGGCCGCCGAACAGGAGTGCACCGCCCATCAGCGCCCCCTGTATCTGGCGACCGACTTCGACGACGGCGATCGGTTGTGTCTCGCCCGGCGCGACATCGGTGACTAAATCGGCGATGAACCCTTGCGGGACGGCGGCGCTCATCACGACGAGCACCAGTGCGTAGATCACCGTGACGAGCACGACGCTGCCGATGACGGCCCGCGGGAGGTTCTTTCCGGGATCTTTGATCTCCTCGGCCACGCTCGTGATCTGCACGAAGCCCAGGTACGAGACGAAGATGAAGCCGGTCGTTCCGAGCGTCTCACCCACTGTGCTTGGCGCGGGGAGGTTCGCGGGATCGGCCTGCAGCGTTCCCAGAAGCGTGAACACCGCGAGGATCCCGACGAGGAGCGTGACGATGACGTTCTGGAGTCGGCCGGTCTCCTTCGCGCCGACGTAGTTGACGAACACGAAGAACGCGCCTCCAAGGAGCGCCGCGAGCGTCACCGCATCGATGCCGACGGGACCGATGCCGATCCGACCGCTGATGCCGAAGATCCGCGAGATGTAGCGTCCGAACCCGACCATATAGAACGCGCTGGCGAACGCGAGTCCGAGCCAGTTCGCCCATCCGGCGACCGATCCGAACAGCGGGCCCAGCGCGTGGTTGACGTAGTAGTATGCGCCTCCGGAGCGCGGCATTGCTGTGCCGAGTTCGCTGGCCGAGAGGGCAGTGAACATCGCGATGACGCCGCCGAGGATGAACGCGAGGGAGGCGAACGAGCCGGCGCGGAGGATGGCGTCGCCCGGGAGCACGAAAATCCCCGCACCGATCATCGTCCCGACGCCGATGGTGAGTGCCGCGAGCGGACCGAGATCTTTCGCGAGGTCCTCTTCTTGTCCGCCGCTCACGCGCCCTCACCCCGCGAGTCATCGCCGTCGCCCGCTTGATCGGACGTGTCGGCGTCCTCGCTCTCGAGATTCGGGAACACCACCACTGGGAGGTCGCTCTCGGTGGTGAGCGTCTTGCGCACGCTGTCCGAGAAAATGGCCCACCACGCCCGCCCACCGCGGGGTGTAAACGCAATTGCCGTCGCATCGGCGTCGTGCGCAGCGTCGAGGATGCTTGCCCCGACGTCGGTGCCGTAGTGGAGTTCGGTCTCGATATCCACGCCGACGTCTTCGGCCGCCGCGCGGATCCGGTCGAACGCCGCTTCGGCCAGTTCCTCGCGCTGTTCGACCGAGGCCTTGTCGGGTACCCCACCACCCTTCTCGATCACGTGGACCACAGTCGCCCGACCGCCAGCGGCCGCGATGTGCGGAAGCGCGGTCTCGGCAGTTGTGATCGCGTCTTCGACGTTCGCGATGGGGACCAGCGGACGACGCAGTAGCGGGTCGACGTCGCTCATCGGGCAGTCAAGAGCATCGACGTCCGGTTGCGCGCCGTCACACCGTGAGGCCACCATCCCACTGCGGGCCGTAAGTCGATCGAAGGCCGACGTCCGAATCGGACAATCGATCGGGAAGCACCGGCAGCGGGACCAATCGACCGAACGACAGCGCCGAGCATTCTGGATTCGGGACGCTGGTCAATCATACGTCACCCCAATGAAATCCTTCCGTATAGTGGTTCCCACTGCGTTCCAGCGAAACCGTCGCTACGTGTTTCCGTGGGTACGAGCCGTCGAGGGACAGTTCAGATCTCGGTCACCCACGCGCGGTAGTCGGCCTCGTGGTCGTAGACGTCGAGAAAGACGCGGTCGGCGAAGGTCGCGAGGCGGTTGGCGTCCGAGCGGGCGGTGATTCGGACGTTCGTTCCCTCGGCCTCCTCAGGGGATTCGAGTTGGTCGACCCGGAACGTCGGGAAGTCGTCCACGAGGTCGTTCAGCCGGTCGAGTTCGCCGTCGTCGACGTCGAGGTTGAACGTACTCTCGGCGAACTGCAGCCAGGGGGCAGGCGAGTCCTCGTTGTCGGCGTCGGCCTCGTGATCGGCCTCGATTGTCAGGAACGCGCTCGCTCGGTTCCGGTGAGCAGCGATGGCGTCAGCGAACAACTTCCGCCGATCCTGTGGATCGTCGGCGTCGAAGCGGGTCATATACAGATCCACACGGGGCGGCCTCAAAAGGCTGCTCGGTGTCAGCTACCCACCCCTAAAGGGGTGGGCTTCCGCCTTGCTCCGCTGTGAGCCAATCCTCGCGCCGGGAGCCAGAGGCCAGCCAGCTTCGGACGCATTTCTTCAACGTTATACGGGCGGGCCCTATCTGGCAAGGTATGGGCACACACATTCTGCTACTTGGTCCGCCGGGGGCCGGGAAGGGCACGCAATCGAAACGTTTGGCCGCCGAGTTCGACCTCGAACACGTGACGACTGGCGACGCGCTCCGCTCTAACAAGGGGATGGACATCAGCGAGATGGACACCGAGTACGACACTCCCGGGGAGTATATGGACGCCGGCGAACTCGTCCCCGACGAGGTCGTCAACGCCATTGTCGAGGAGGCGCTCTCGAGCGCCGACGGGTACGTTCTCGACGGCTACCCGCGGAACCTCGAGCAGGCAGAGGAGCTCTCGGGAATGACGGACCTCGATTCCGTCATCTACCTCGCAGTCGACACCGAAGAGCTTGTAGATCGGTTGACCGGTCGTCGGGTCTGTCCGGCCTGCGGCGCGAACTACCACGTCGAGTTCGAGCCGCCCGAAGAAGCGGGCGTCTGCGACGAGTGCGGTGCCGAACTCCAGCAGCGGGAGGACGACACCGAAGAGACCGTCCGCGAGCGACTCCGGGTCTACGAAGAGAACACCGCCCCGGTCGTCGAGCACTACCGCGATGAGGGCGTTCTCGTCGAAGTCGACGGCGAGGGGACGCCCGACGAGGTCTTCGAATCCCTCGTCGACGTCGTCGAGGGGTAAAATCGACACGACCGGGCCACCATCGTCGAGTGCGACACCCGGTCGGAGGTAGGCGGACTCTGGGAGTGCCGTGGAGCCGCGACGCGGGCCCAGAGCGCCAGTGCGACGTTCCGAGACGGCCTCCACGCCCAGTCGCAGACCCGCGGAGAGAGTAAAAGGTTCATAACTGATGGGGAGTTACTCACGGATAGATGGCACGAATTGAATCGAAGGTTCGCACCCTCGTCTCGAAGAACGATGGGATGCGAGAGGCCGTCGAAACGGTCCTCGAGGCGGCCGACGACGGCGAGGTCAAGTGGCTCGACGTGAAGGGAGACCTCACGTCCGGCCAGTGGGGCCGACTCATCGAGAAAGAGATTCTCGTCGAGGGCGAGGAAGGGTTCCAGTTGGCCGACGCAGAAGCGACGCAAGAGGGTCTCGAGCCCGCGTCTGCCACGGCGTCGTCCGGCGGAAGCGACAGTTCCGACGACGAATCGTCGTGGTCGACGTACGACAAGAGCGCTGCAGTCGTCACGCTCGGCCTCTTCGTCGGCTACTCCTGGAAGCCGCTTCGTGACGTCATCGGCACCGTGATGGACATCCCCCTGGGTCCGTTGGAGGAGATGCTCCCGTTCTACGCCGTCGTGATGGTGCTGGCGCTGGCGACGGGCCTGTACTCGACGCTGCTGCAAGCGAACCTGATGGATATGAGCAAGATGTCGGAATATCAAGAACGGATGCAAGAGATCCAGGATCGCCGCAAGGAGGCCAAGGAATCCGGCGACGACGAGGCGCTCGACGAGATCCAAGAGGAGCAGATGGACGCGATGGGCGACCAACTCGGAATGTTCAAAGAGCAGTTCCGGCCGATGGTCTGGATTATGTTCCTCACCATCCCGGTGTTCCTCTGGATGTACTGGACGATCGGCGTCGGCGGAAACGCGACGGCCCAACACACGCTGGAGCCGCTGGTGCTCCCGCTCCGCGGTGAGGTCCAGTGGACCGAGTCGGTGATCGGACCGATTCAGGCGTGGATTGTCTGGTACTTCCTCTGCTCTATGGGCTTCACCCAGATCATCCGCAAAAGCCTGAACATCGACATCTCGCCGTCGACGACATAGCCTGGACTATCCCTCCCCGTTCTCGGCACCCGGACGCAAAGACAACCTCTTTTAATCGCCTGTTCCCAGATGGAGTATGTTGTTGACCGTCTCTGGCCCGCCTGGGGCCGGTAAGAGTACTACCGTCGCGGCGCTCGCGGAGGCCTTCGATCTCGAACACGTGAGCGGCGGCGACATCTTCCGGGAACTCGCCGACGATCGCGGAATGACGGCCGTCGAGTTCAATCGACTCGCCGAGGAGGACGACCAGATCGACCGCGATCTGGACCGCCGCCTGCGCGAGATCGCACTCGAACGCGACGACGTGCTCTTGGAATCCAGGCTCGCAGGATGGCTGGCCGGTAACGCGGCCGACCTCCGCCTGTGGCTCGATGCGCCGATCGAGGTCCGCGCCGCGCGGATCGCCACGCGCGAGGAGAAGTCCGCCGAGCAGGCCCTCGACGAGACCAGAGAGCGCGAACGGAGCGAGGCACTGCGGTACCACGACTACTACAACATCGACATCACGGACCTCTCGATCTACGACGTGGCGCTGAACACCGCCCGCTGGAGCGAAGACGACGTCCCCGAGATTCTGACTGCGGCGGTGCGGGCGTACGACCCCGGTGACGACGAGGGGAAGTACGCCGTTGAGGGCGTCAAGTACGACTTCTGATCCGGGACGATGACTGTACTCCGTGCCCCACCGGCGGATCGGACGATCGAAGAACTGCTCTCGTTCGGCGTCGTGAACCTCGACAAACCACCAGGACCCTCAGCACATCAGGTCTCCGCGTGGGTCAGAGACGCCGCGGGTGTCGAGCGCGCCGCGCACGCCGGAACGCTGGACCCCAAGGTGACGGGTTGTCTGCCCGTTCTGCTCGGCGACGCGACCCGTCTCGCGCAGGTTTTCCTCGAGGGCACGAAAGCGTACGTGGCTGTCTTAGAACTCCACGGGCCCGCACCGACCGACCTCGAGGCCGTCCTCGACGAGTTCGAGGACGAAATCTATCAGAAGCCGCCGCGCAAGAGCGCCGTCGCGCGTCGGCTCCGGACGCGCGAAATCTACGGTCTCGAACTGCTGGAGACCAGCGACCGACAGGCGCTCGTCCGGATCCGATGTGAGAGCGGCACGTACGTCCGGAAACTCTGTCACGACATCGGCCTGGCCGCCGGGACCGGAGCGCATATGGGCGATCTGCGGCGGACCGGAACTGATCCGTTCGACGACCGTACACTGGTCTCGACAGCCGATCTGACGGACGCGCTCGCGTTTGCAGCGGAGGGCGACGAGACACCGCTCCGTGACGTTGTCTCGCCCGCGGAGCGTTCGCTGGCGCACCTGCCCCGACTCACCGTCGCGTTCTCGGCCGCCGAGCAGATCGCCAACGGCGCGCCGGTGTACGCGCCCGGGATCATCGACGTCGGTCCCGACGTCTCGGATCACCGCGAGGACGCCCTCGTGGCCTGTTTCACGCCTGACGACTCCGCGGTGTGTTTAGGCCATCTCGTCGGCGACCCGCAGGCCGAAACGGGCGAGGTCGTCTCGCTCGAGCGTGTGTTGGTCTGAGCGGAAGACCGTGCGACTGCTTGGCTCCCCCGTCGATGAAACGAAGGACTTAACGGTTGCAGTTGCTTCTCTCCGAGTAGATGTCGGGACCGTGGGGTAGTGGTATCCTCTGCCGATGGGGTCGGTAGGACCTGAGTTCGACTCTCAGCGGTCCCATAGCAGTTCTACCGTACGCATTCGAAAGCAGTGTGTATTTGTCAGTTCAAGAAGAGTGCGATAACGGCTCCGAGTAGGAGGATTACCCACAGCAACAGCGATGCGTAGAGCATAAATCGATCGCTCCCTTCCATTGTGTTCGTCTATCAGAGCAAGAAAGTTATATTCCCTCCTCACAGGCGTTTGTGCGTAGCGGCGACTCGTACCCAATCAGGAGGGACAGCCGTCGTATCACGTGAGCACGTCTATGTGGGAGCTCTCAGGAACAGTCGGCCGAGCGGCTGGTCCGGGGGAGCAACTATGGCTTATCATTCATCACGTTTCTTTTCTATAGTGGCGTTTGCGAGTGATTGTATAGCCGATCGCACACAGTCGTGCGATCGAGTGAGCGAAGACTTGCAAACGCCAGTATAAGTGGTATAGTAGCAATATCGCGTCCGAGCCGCCGCTGTCGTGTGATTCTTCAGCGCCACAGTGCCGCGGGGTATTCACCCGCTCTGTCCGGCGTGACATCCGAATTCTATCATAAAGCGGTATGCATTCCAGCGTCGCATAATCTCGTACGCGGAGCGCCACCGACGCCCGCGCTCGTGCCTATAACCGAGGACGACGGCGTCGGACCGCGAATCAGCCGTGAAGCGGCCGAACGAATAGCCCACCTCGCGGACGACGAAGTTGACGGTGTGATTGCCGCTGGTATGCCGTTTGCGTAGCGGTTCGAGACCCTCCTGAGGAAGTGTGAATGACGAACGCACTCCGGTGGTCGCGGTGCCGTTCTCCAGTCTCTCGCCCGCCGAGGAGTCTGTGGAGGTAGATTACGTCACCGTCTTCACCCGGCGTACGCGCCGGCCGGCCCACCGAGCACGGAGCCGACGAGCACCGACGCCCCGAGAGCCGCGCCGATGAAGAACGCCCCGAGGCCGGGGAAAAGTCCGGCACTGAGGGCGACGATCACGCCGGCGACGAACCCCCCCGAGCAGGCCGCCGGCGACGACACAGTCTGGGTCACTGAAGCAGCGATTTCAGCTATCTCCGGGTATAAGCCCCTACAGCCACCAGGAGCGGATATGGTCCTCGCATCCTCCCTCAGCGGTTGTGAGGTGATGACGACCGAGGGGAAAGAACTCGGAACAGTAGAGAGTATGACGATGGATCCGCGGACTGGAGCCCTCCAGTTCCTGCGCTTGGGACCACATAACGGCGGAGGCAGCGGCTTCCACCGGATCGAAAACGGGCAACTCCTGATCCCAGCCGATCACATCGAAGCGAAACAGGACTACCTGCTCGTCCGGCCACCACGGTAGCGAGTCGGTGGGAGTCGTCCATTCGGTAGTCGGGCTGGTGAACCGGCGGGGCAGGGTTCCGCGCTCCCGAATGCCGCGTCTCGATGGCCCGTGACGACGACACGCCCGTCCACGGAGGCGTTGCACCAAACTCATTAGTATCACTGCACTTCACCGAAGCAGCGTGACCTCTCCGTCCTCTCGCGCGGTCTCGTCGACGATAGCAACGGTGCTGTTAGTCGCGATAGTGGTTACACTCGCAGCGACGATTTCGGTGTTTGGCTTCGGTAACGTGGAGGACCTGCGATCGCCGGCACCCGTCGTCGGTGAATCGAGCGGCGAACTCGTGCCACAGGATGGGAACAGTGGCGGTATCGTTCGGATCACGCACCTCGGAGGCGATACGCTACAGGCGTCAAATCTCGAAATTGTCGTCGACGCAGAGGAGGCCTGTGGGAAGACCGGTCGGTTAGTGAATCTGCCGGCGAGCGGCGGTGATCCACGACCCGAAGACGAGTACGAAGGCGGTGACTATGTCTTCGACAACAGTTACAATTCGGTGAGCGGACCGATCGGTGAGACGGGCGGACGGTGGGACGCCGGCGAAACCAGTTCGTTCCGCATCGCCGTGTCCGAATGCGGACTCGATCAGGGCGAAACTATCGTCGTCCGCGTCGTTCACACTCCGTCGAACTCGGTCGTGATCGACGAGACGCTGACCGTCGAGTAGATTCGAGACGTAGTGCGATCGAGCGACCACCCGACGGAGACGGACCACGCTGATTTACTAACGTCCACGGCGTGGTCCCTTGTGACGACAATTCTCGCTCGGCGAGTGACGATCCCCCCGCAGGGAGACGCCGTAGATCCGCGGTGCAAGAGCGAACTTCTCGCGCGCGGGTGATCTCTCACACTGACAGTCTCGGCGGTGGGACGGTCAGGGAATCCGCCGCCAGTTCGGTCCGGTCAGCCGGGACCGGAGACTCACTGTCTGCGGTGTCGTCGTGACGGCTGCACGAGAACCGCCAGTCGACGGTTCCTTATGCCTCGGAATCCGATTCAGACGGAGACGCAGTTTCCCGCTCGTCTTCGTCGCCGTTGTCGTCCGTCGTGGCGTCATCGAATTCGAATTCGAGTTCGTCCGAAGCGTCGTCGGTCTGGGCGGTGAGTTCGACGTCGTCGGTCGAAGGGAGCGTTACCGCAATTCGGCCGTCGGTGTCGGTCGTGCCCACTGCCCGGTCGTTCATCAAGAGGGTCACGTTCTCGGCTGGATCACCGTCCGCGAGAACTTGAACCGTGATTCGCTCGTTGGGGGCCGGTGTGCCCTCGGTGATGGTCATCGTCAACTCGCGGTCGCTGTCGTCCGCGCTGTCACCCTCGGGAGTTTCGGTTTCCTCGGGGGCTTCGATTTCCTCGGCCTCCTCGAGAGTCTCAGCTTCGTCGGCGTCCTCGGATTCGTCGTCGTCTCGCGGTTCGATCGACTCTTCGAGTGCAAAGATATCACCCGAGGATCCGTCGACGGAGACTTCCGCTTCCCCGGTCAAGTTGGCGGCATCCCGAAGTGCGAACGTGTACTCGTAGGCCCCGTCGTCCTCGGCGGTCTCTGAGTCGGTGAGGACCCAGTTCCCATCTGTGGCAGAGAGTGCGCCCCGAGCCGTTTCGAGGGCAGTGGCCCGACTCACGGTGAGAGCGCTGTTGTCGTCGCGGGGCCGCTCGAACTCTCTGGATCGCTCACCGTCCTCGCTCTCGACTTCGATTGAAAGCCCCCCTGCCGTTTCGAGTTCGATTTCTCCCTCGGATTCGCCGGTGAACTGCTTAAAGAGCGCCCTGGCACCGGTACCAGTGACGCTACTCAGGTTCTCGATGGATCTATTGAGCGCCGACTCAGTCACGCCAGCGTCTCTGAGTTCGGATGCGGGGACGGCTTCAGTTCGCTTGCGGAGTTGCTCGTAACTGTTGTGCAGGTTGGTTGCGCGGGCGTTCAGAACTGCGAGACGTCGAGCGTACGCGGATTTGGTGATCTCGCTTTCCTCGTACGCCTCCGTAGCCGCCTCGTAGTCCTCGCGGATGGATTCGGCGCGGTCGCGAAGGTCCTCTGCCCGCTCTGCGATCACTTCCGCACGGTCCTCGTCGCTTGCGCTCTCGATGGAGAACTCGAAGGCGGCGTTCTCGAAGTCGGTCTGCACCTCGTCGCTCGAGACGTCGATGACCGTCGAAAGCTGCGGCCCGACCGTGGCATTCACCTTTGAGTTATTCTGGGCCATCCGGTTGGTAGTTGCATTCTGCGTCGTCTGGTTCGTCGCCGGGGTCTGGGCTACCTGATCCGTCAGCGTAGTCTGTGCCACCCGGCCTGCGCCCGCTGTCGACGTCCCCGTGAGGTCGCCGGCGGATGACTCGCCAGTGCTCGACGAGAGCGCCATCGCTGGGACAGCCATTCCGACGACGACGAGAATCGCGAACAGAACGGAGGCGAGTGCTGTCCGATCAATCATTGGCGAGACGTACAGTGCACTGGCTAATAAACCGCTGAGATACTGGGGCCAGTTTGCGGACGCTTGCACTCGTTTGTGCCGCTCTCACTCACTCCGCGTGGAACACGAGCGCCGCTGAGAACAGTCGAAGTCGACAGTTGCAGTGAGTTTCGGACGTTTGCAGCCGGTCCGTTCTTTCCCGCTCGTTTGTGCGTTGCAACTCACTGCCAACGTCTTATCGGTTTATTGTCATACCACCCCGAGGTCAAACCGCAATGGATTCCATCAAGATCCTCGCGGCCGGTTTCGTGGTGTTGCTCGCGGCCGGCGGTGTTGCTGCTGCTGACGGGGGTGCCGGCGCCCTTGCGATAACTGGCGAAACGGGTAGCATAAATGACGCCGACGTGGACGCGACGTCCGAGAACGGGACGGTGACTCTGACGCTCGTCGACGAAGGCGATGGCGTCGCGAACGCGACGGTCGACGTGAAGCGCGAGTACCAGCACGAGTACGACGATCAAGACGGCGAAAGCGACAACGAGTACGACGGTCGGGAGAGCGAAAGCGACCACGCGCACGAACGGGTCGGCACGACCGATGCCAACGGAAGTGTTTCCTTCGTTCTCAGCCCCGAAAACGAATCGCGGAACGTCACCGCTCTCGAAGTCGAACTCGAAAAGGGTTCGTTCAGCGGGGAACTCACGTACCGCGTCGAGAACGGCTCGCTCGTCCTGATCGACGAGTCGTACGAGTACGAAGAAGAGAGTGCGGATCGAGAGAATAACGACACAGCGTCGTACAACGAGAGTAAGCAGATGAGCGTCGGGATGTCTGACGCCCGCGACATCGCAGCGGACACGCTCAACGAGTCGTCACAGGGGCGCTGGAGACTGGTCGAAGCGGACACACACCCGGGTGACAACTACTACAAATTCGAGTACGTGCTCATCGACGCCGATCAGTCCGGTGAGGCCGAAATTCGGATCGACGGAAGCACCGGCGGAGTGATCAAGTACGAACAGGAGATCGAGGGCGAAGGCGAGAGAGAGTACGAAGACGACGAGGATGAGAACGAAGGTGACGAGCAGGGAGACGAAGACAAGACCGACGAGCGTGAAGACGGCCGGGAGATCGAGGACGAAAATGAAACTGACGATGAAAACGAGCAGGAACCCGAAGACGAAGACGAGGGAGACGAATCCAGTGACGAGGAGACGGAGAACTGAGACGGCACGGTCGCAGGTGACCGCCTCAATCAAAAAAAACCCTATGCGCCGGACCGCTCGTCGGTCAGGATCGGTGTATCGGAGCGGTAACACTACCGACACGTAGGGAGGAAAGAGATTGAAACGTTCATATGATCACTGTCATAACTTTCTATAACTGAATGGCTGTCACCTCGAACGCTGGTCGCCGGGCGGTTATATCAGTCCTCATCATCGGCCTGTTGGTCGGTGTGGTGCTGACGCCGATCGCAACGGGCGAAGCCGCCGCCCAGCAAGCACAGCCAGAAGCTGACAACACTGTTACACGAATTGACGTGTTCGAAAACGGGTCGGCGCGTTGGACGATTCAGATCCGGACGCGACTCGACACCGACCAGCGCGTCGCCGAGTACACCGCGTTTCAGGACCAGTTCAAAAGCGACACGGCGGCGTACCTCGGGCCGTTTCGCACGCGGATGAAAGGGGTCGTCGCGGATGCAGAGAATGCGACCGGCCGCCAGATGCGGGCGACGAACTTCTCCGCCTCGACCAGCATTCAGGAGGTCCCCCGACGATGGGGCGTCGTCACCTACGAGTTCACCTGGACGAACGTTGCGACCCGGGAGAACGGGCGGGTGATCCTCGGCGATATCTTTCGAGGAGGGTTCTTCATCTCGGCCAACGACACGCTCCAAGTCGTTGCGCCCGAAGAGTACGGGCTCGAACGCGTCGAGCCGAGCCCCGATAGCCGAGACGCGGGGATGCTGACGTGGAACGGTCGCGAGGACTTCGCGGACGGTCGCCCCCGCGTCGCGTTCGCTCCGGCCACCGAGCAGGCAGGAGAAAACGGCGCGAACACGGCTGTGAACACCCCATCGACCGGCCAAAGCACACTCCTCGGACCCGTCGGGGGGCCCACGGTTGTCGGCCTCGTCACTGTGGTCCTCCTCGGACTCGGTGGCGCCGCAGTGTACAGTCGGCGCACCAGTGAACCGGTCGACTCCGGGGACCCCGACGCGAGCGATGGAGGGGCCGAACCGCCGCCGGCCCCTGACAGGGAGAGCGTGACGACAGCGCAGGGTCCGGGACAGTCGGTTTTGACAGACGAGGAGCGGGTCCGCGAACTACTCGACGCGAACGGCGGCCGTGTTCGTCAAGCGATGATCGCCGAGGAGTTCGATTGGTCTGCGTCGAAGACGTCGCGTGTCGTCGGACGGATGGCCGAGGAGGGAACGGTCGAGAAACTCCAATTGGGGCGGGAGAATCTGGTCACGCTATCAGACGACGACGCGTGAGGACCCTCACGACCCGAGAAGGCAGTCCGTCCGAACGCAGTTCGGCGGTCAAAGCGACGTTGTAACGAATACAGCGATAGAGAGCCCTCGTCGGATCCGTTCGGTGCCCACCTACGTGTGCAAGACGCGGTCGTATCCGGCCAGAAGTCCGATAATCGCTCCGGCACAGTGCGCGAGCAACGCGCTCCCGGGCGCACTCCACTCAACAGTCAACCACGCCGCGACGATTGCCACCACGACCAGAACGACCCGTGCCGAGAGGTTCAACCACCCCGTCACGTGCTGCGATATCGGGTTCGAGGTCAGCACGTAGCCGACTAATGCGAATGCAGCGCCGCTTGAACCCAACACGGCGGTCGGCGTTCCCAGAGCCCCCGCGACGAGGACCTGAACGACCCCGGCGGCAGCGCCGCTCGCGACGAAGAACAGATGAAATCGGGCTGTGGACGTCGAAAGCGCGACGACGCCGCCGGCGAGGACGATCAACACGGCGTTCGCCAGTAGATGCCCCGGTCCGACGTGTGCGTAGACGCTCGTCACCAGCGCCCACGGCCGGCTGATGATCGGGGATGCAAGTACGAACAACCGCCCCGCACCGACGAGGGTGGCCGCCCACGTCGCAAGCGAGGCGATAGTCATCGCTCCGAGTGTCTGGACGACCGGGTTGCGTGCGATCACCCTGGGGAATGGCTCAGCGGCGGTGGGTCCAGCGCCCATACGTCTAACAAAGGATGGGAGCAGGTAAAACCGACCGCAACGGTGCGCGGAGAGACCCCCCCTTACCACGAGCGAGCGAACCCACCACTCGGTTCGCTACCGATCCGAGAGCTCTGTAGCCAGTTCGCGGGCTCGTGCGACGTGCTCGTCGGCCGTCGGGTCTCCCGTTCCGTCGACTTCCGCGAGCAGGTCGACGACGATGCCCGCCCGCTTGGTCACCACGGCGTCGTCGTCGACGTCCCGGACGTCCGCCGCGACGGCCTGCGCCTCACCCAGCAGACGGCTGGCGGTCCGCTCTACGGGGAGTTCGGCCGTTGCTTCGAAACGCTCGTGCAGTTCCGTAGCCGGGTCGCTCGTCATAGATGCACTCCGTGGCGAACCCTAGACGCCGGTGCTACTTGGCCCTGTGGGTCGGGCGGTCGGTCACACGATGGACGTGATGGCACCGACGATGGGCGCGAGAACGAGAAGATACACCGCCGCTTCGACGCCCCACGCCCGGCGGATTGCGGACAGTCGCTGTTTCGACAGCCCTTGCGACCGCGGGAGCACGACGAGGGCGAAGAAGCCAACCATTAGCGGGTAGCAGACCGCAACAGCCGCGACGACTGCGATCGGACCGCCGCCGAACAATGCGGACGCTACGAGGACCAGCCAGACGAACAGCGGTCCAGTGAGCGTGCCCGCGACGTAGTGGACGACCGAGGCCAGTCGCTGCGGCGCACGGTCGGGTTCGGTGTCGGTCAGTACCCCGCTGGCGACCTTCGGCGGCGTTTCCCCCTCGTCAACGCGGGCCATCACCGCGTCCATCGCGAGCGTGGCCACGATACCCCCACCGGCCCCGACCAGAAACAGCAGCGGGACCGAGAGCGGAGCGGAAACCTGCAATATCGACATATCCGGTGGCAGGACCGCACCCGACCTATGCGTTCCGGTCGACCGGGAGACCCCTCGACGGCTGTCACGCCGACGGCCGTGGGGCGATGCTTTATCGAGCGTTCGTAACCGGAGCGCCGATGATCCGCTTCGAGACAATCGAGACCGGCCGTCCTCCGGCAGCAACAACGCCCGTGACAGAGGCGACGTTTTCGCGGTCGCCTGTGACGACTGCGGGCTTACGATCTGAGGCCGTCAGACGGCGCTGGGAGAGGGGCCAGGACGGTGTCCATCCCGATAGCGAGGAGGCCGCGGACGAGTAGGCAGGCCGTGAACGCGATTGTCCCGAGTTTGCCGCCGAAGCCGACGAGGACGGTCCCAGTGGCGGCGAAGAGGAGCCCACAGAGCGCCCCCGTCGCCACCATCGTCAATTCGCCCGGCACCCGTTCTGGCTTGGCCATTCCGGCGAATGACGCACAGAAGATGACTGCGGCGACGCCGTCGCCGACGGAGAGAAGCGGCGGACAGACGAGTCCGCCCACGAGGCCGACGAGCGCGGACGCCTGTACCGGACCGTGACCCAGGCGGACAGAACTGACGTACGTCACACCCGCCGCCGCCGCGCCAGCGAACGCGTACCCGATCGCCGTCGGGAGGGCGACGATACCGCCGGTTCCGCCGGTCGTCCCAGTCGCCAGTGCAATTGCGGCACAGCCGACGAACGCGGTGGTACCGAGTTTTCCCCCGAAGCCGTCGAAGGCTCGGTCGGCGGCGACGAACACCATCCCGGCGACGACCCCCGCAGCCGTCACGGTCGCGACGTTCGCGAACAGTGCAGCGGAGGCCATCCCCACGAACGTGCCGCAGTAGACGGCCGCGCTGTAGGAGGGGACTAAGCGGTCGGCGAGGAGACCGACGAGCGCGGCGGCCACAACGACTCCCAGTCCGACGTCGGCCGCCAGTACTCGGGTGAGTGGGGCGCCGGCCGCTACCGCGAGTACCATCGCCGCATCGGTCGTGTTCAGCATCTCCCAGTCGTCGGTCGGACGGCGAAACAGTGACCCCGCTTCCAGGCACGCGACGTAGCCAGTGCACGCGATGGCTGGGAGGACAGCGACCGTCAGAACTAGCGAGGGGATCGACGTGGTGGCTTGGACGGTCCCGAAAGCGGCCGCGCCGAGTAGTGCTGCGGGTGCGATACTCAGCGGAAGGACTCCGATTCCCTGAAGAACGGTTCGCATACGAGTCTATCTACCCCCGGCGGTCGGGTGTGTCCTCGCCGTAATGTTGTGTCTGTTTATACCCCTCACCGGTCAAACGGGGAAATGAATCGGTGAACGCTCCCACAGGTCGTACGAAAGAAACAGTACCTTCGATTGCGTCGTCAGTCAGTTTATTAAGTCGCAGCCTGGTCAACCGCCGGCATAGTTCGGAGGTATCGATAAAACCCCGCAGAGTACGAGGCAACTCTCGGGCGGATACGTGACCTACATCGAGGCGGTGACGACCGAGGATGAGCGATGCAGAACACATCGTAGAGCCGCGGGAGAGCATCTGCCCGTTCTGCGGCGTCGGCTGTCGTCTCACGTACAGCGAACGGAGTGGCAAGACGACCGGTGCGGAGGGCCCGATCAATACGAGGGGTGAAATCTGTCCGAAGGGCGCGGCCGCGTTCGACGTGGTCGACCACGACGAGCGCCGTACGGAACCACTGGTCCGCGAGGGTGACCAGTTCGTCACGGTACCCTGGGAAGAAGCCCTATGGCTGACGAGACGCGCATCGGCTCGACTGTAGCAACTGACGGCCCCGACGCCGTCGCGTTCTTCGCGTCGTCGAGCTGCACGAACGAGGCGAACTACGAACTCCAGAAAGTGGCTCGCGTCCTCGGGACGAACAACGTGGACAACTGCGCACGGTTGTGTCACGCTTCGACCGTCGCAGCGATGCAAGACCGGTTCGGTGCCGGAGCGATGACGAACTCACTTGACGACCTCAATGAAGCCGACGCCTTTCTCGTGACGGGGGCGAACCCAGCAGAGCAGCACCCGGTCGCGTTCCGGTCGTATAACTGCCCGCCGTCCGCGACGGTGCGACGCTGATCCGCGTCGACCCGCGGGCGAACGATACCACGGAGGCGGCCGACGTCCACTTGCCGGTTCGTCCGGGCCACGACATCCCACTGCTCAACGCGATGGCCGCGGTCATCGTCGAGGAGGGCCTGGTCGACGAGGCGTTTCTTGACCGCCGGGCGACCGGGCTCGAGGGGTTCAAGACGTTCATCGATGGGGTCGACGTCGCCGAAAACGCCGACCGAGCCGGCGTCGACGAGGCCGAACTCCGCGAGGCGGCCCGAGCATACGGCGAATCCCCCCGTGCGGCGGCGTTCACCGGGATGGGGATGAGCCAGCACTAGTGTGGGACCCGGAACGTCCACGCGCTGGTGAATTTGGCCCTGCTGACCGATAACGTCGGCCGCCGGGGGACGGGCGTCAACCCGCTTCGCGGACAGAACAACGTGCAGGGGGCCTCCGACGTGGGCGCGCTTCCGAGCACGCTTCCGGGCTATCGCGACGTTTCCGATCCCGACGACCGGGCGGCCGTCACCGAGGAGTGGGGCGTCGAACCGCCCGAGAAACCTGGACGCACGGAGGTCAAGATGACTCACGCGTTCGGCGAGGAGATCCGTGCGGCCGTCGTCCTGGGCGAGAACCCGGCGATCACAGAGCCCGACGGCAACAACGTGGCCGCGAAGTTCGACGACGTAGACTTCCTCGTCGTCATCGACTTATACGAGACCGAGACGACGCGACACGCCGACGTGGTCCTGCCAGGCAGCGCGTGGGCCGAAACGGACGGCACCGTCACTAACACCGACCGACAGGTCCTCCGGATGCGATCGATGACCGATCCGCCGGGCGGGGCCCGCCCCGACCTCGACATCGTCGCCAATCTCGGCGAGCGCCTGACCGACTGCTCGTTCCCGGCCGATCCGGAAGCGGTGTTCGAGGAACTCACGCGCGTCTCACCGATCTATGCTGGGATGACCTATGCGGGGATCGACGACGGGGGCCAGCGCTGACCTTTCCCCGCCGGCGCAGACGCCGGCACGCAGGTCTTCCACCGAGAGCGGTTCGCCAACGGGGAACTGACGGCCCCGCTCGTCCCCGTTGCGCACGTACCACCGGCCGAGGACCCCGCCAAAGACGAACTGACTCTCACGACCGGTCGCATCATCACCCACTTCAACAGCGGCGAACTCACGCGGCGCACGGAGGCACTTCCACGGATGGTCGAAGCGGCCACCCTGCAGATCCACCCGGACGACGCCGCGGAGCGGGGAGTCGTCGACGGCGACGAGGTCCGCGTCGCAAGCGATCAGGGGATGGTGACTGTGCCCGCCGACGTGACGTCCGCAATCCGCCGCGGAACGGTGTTTCTGACGTTCCACTTCGACGATACGCTGGTCAATCGCGTGACGGGCGACGCGCTCGATCCGACGGCGACGATTCCGGAATTCAAGCACACGCCGGTCAGCGTCGACCCACGGTGACCACTCGCAGTGAGCGTTTCAGTAGCCGGGCTTTAGGCACCCATTTTCGAAGGACGACGCAACCTTCGGTGTTGGAATCTTTCGGCGGCTCTATCCGGCGACGGGCCGGTAATCGGGCGTCGGTTCGGCGGCCACCCGGCAGTTCTGTGGCGGCCACCTGCGTCTCCGTCGCGGCCGGTCAATCGCCCGTGCCGCCGCCGGAAGTCCGAAGCAGGTTTTCGAGGAGTTTCGACTGGGCCTTCGAGAGGTGTTCTGCGAGCGTGGAGTCGTTGATCCCGAGCGACTCGGCTACGTCGCCGGCGTTCGCTCCGCCGCGGTACTCGAAGTAACCCAACCGATAGGCCGTCCGGAGTACCTCTCGCTGACGCTCGGTCAACGCCCCACGGTTGACAACGATCGGATCGCGGCCGTCGTCCTCCTCGGCAGTCGACCGAACGAGATACTGGAGGGCAACGCGGTCTGCGAGGTCGTTGAGTTCGGCAACGATCTCACGGAGTCGCTCGGTGTCCGGCAGACAGAGGGTAAGCACGAGGGTGCCGTCGGTCGCGTAAACGTCCGAGATGGGAGAGTCCAGCCGTTCGACCACCTCGCAGGCGCAGGGCACATCGGCGTCGCGCGTGAACTGGTAGACCCGGTCGTCGCCGATCTCCATCACCGAATCGGCGTTCGCGACAGCTTCTGGATTCTCGACCGCGACCGTCGAATCGACGCGGAACTCCTCGGTGACCGTGTCGTCTGTCGCTCGCGTCCACGTCACGTTTCGAACTGTCGGGCGCTCGCTCCCGTCGGCGTCTTCGAGCGCCGAAAGTTCGGCGACAGGACAGTCGGCGGCCACGTCTACGGCCAGTTTGGCGCGGATGCCGTCAGCCATCAATAGCAGTCTTTGGCCGGACAGTGAAGTTCACTACGGTCAGCCAGGCGGAGGCGGGACGCACAGGCAGTCATCACTCGAAGCCGCTGACGAGCGTGACCACCCACTGCGCGGGGTCGCTCTGGCGGCGCACTTCGACGCGCTCGACCCACTTGACCCACTGGAAGCCGCGCCTGCCGGGCGCGATCAGTCGTATCGGGCCGCCGTGGCCGTGGCTCAAGGCCTCCTCGCCGACGTGCGTGGCGAGCAGCGCCTCCCGTGCCTCCTCGATCGGCAGCGACCACCGATAGCCCGTGACCGAGACGAATCGGACGTATGCGGCGTCGTCGTCGGGCTCGGCCGTCTCGAGAAGGTCGCCGACGCGGATCCCACGCCAGCGTTGCACGGTGTACCAACCGCTCGTACAGTCGAGAAGCGCCTCGCGCTCGCTCTCGGGGGACACCTCGTCGTACGACAGCGACAGCGGCGTGTCGATCGCCCCACGGACCGACAGCGACCACGCCTCCCGATCGATCGGGTCGGGATCGTCTGCGACCCACGAGGTCACGGGGAACGCCTCGTTGCCGTCGCCCGGCCTTGGCTGCGATCCGGTGAACCGGCGGTCGGAGCCGTGCGTGTCGAGGACCTCGTTGACGAAGGTCTGCGCACGGTAGAGGACTGCGCCGCCGAGCAAGAGCCCCGTGTATTTGATCGTCGTCCGCCGGCGGTGGAAGTCCTGTCGGGTCGGTCGGCGGAACCGCGTCGTTAGGTGAGCGACGACGAGAGGGACGAGAACGAGTCCGAACCCGACGTGGACACTCAACAGCGTCCAGTACGCGAGGCGCACGTCCACGCCGGCGACCCACACAATCCCTGTCGCCAGCGAGCCGACCGCCGCGAGCAGTGTAACCACTGACAGGGCCGTCGTCGGCCGCCATTGTGTGCTGTCGGTGAGCCGGTAGCGGACGCGAGCGAGTTTGTACCCGAGCAGGAAGATGAGCGTCAGGCCGGCGATCCGGTGGGCCCAGAACAGCGGCCACCCGTCCGGGGTGCCGATCGTAAACGAGACTAGACCGGAGACTGTCTCGAACAGGACGACGGCCAGAATCGACCAGTCCACGAGTCGCGGCGGTGGGCGCAGCGCGGAGACGAGGTCGCTGACGCGGGACTGAGGGCGCACACTAGAGCGTTAGCACTCGTCGCGCAAGAGTTGCCGGGTCGGTCGAGTCGGGATTGGGCGGCTCGGCGAGTGGCGAGCAGTCGGCACAGTCGCGTCGGCCCGCGGCGGTGTGCCGAGCAATCGCTGCCCGACGCGGGGTAGCCGTCAGCGCACACGGGCTCTGGCCGCGTCTCAGTATATAAACGCGCGCTCCGGTCGGAGCCGTTGGTGCAGCCGGAGCCGTCGGAACGTTCTCGTGGAGAATCGGCTCCGATAGTATAATATCCGGGCAACGACGCTGTATCCGTATGGAGCGATTCGACGTGGCAATCGTCGGCGGGGGTCCCGCTGGCTCGGCGGCTGCACACGCCGCTGCGTCGGCCGGTGCGTCGGCGGTGGCCCTCGAGAAGGGCGTCCCGCGGTCGGACCGGCCCGACCGACTGGGACCGGATTCGACAGACGCCGCAGGTATCCTCGATTACTGGGTCGATATTATGGGCATCCATCCCGACGAGATGCCCGAAGAGGTCGTCCTCGGCGAACTCGACCGCGCTGAGTTCATCGGTCCCTCAGAGTCGCTTACCCTCCACTCGACGGGAATCGAGTCCTCGTACGAGAACTTCGGATTCTGTATGCACCGGGCGCGCTTCGACGACTTCCTCCGCGACCGCGCTGAGGAGGCCGGAGCCGAGTACCGGGCCGGCGTGTCCGTCCGCGACGTCGAGACGGATCGCGCGGGCGACGGGCCGCGACACCGACTCGAACTTGCAGACGGGGAAGAGATCGGCGCGACGTTCCTGATTCTCGCCGACGGGCCGCAGCGACAGGTGACGAATCGCGTAATCGACGAGTATCTGCCGTTCGACGTGACCGAGCGCCTCTCGACCCGGGAGACGAACCACATCGCCTACCAGGAGCACCGGCGACTTCCTGAGGAAGTGTACGAAGAGGTCGACGGCGCGATCAAGTTCTGGTGGGGACATATGCCGGGGCACACGGCCTATCCATGGATCTTCCCGAACGACGGCCGCGTGGCCCGCGTCGGGCTCACGATGCCGATCGGAATGGACATCGACGGAATCGAGACTCCCGACGCGTACCCCCTACTCGAACCGGACGACGAACGGATCCCGCAGGGGAGCGAGTACCTCCACCGCCTGCTCGAACGCGAGTACGGCGACGAGTACGACGTCGAAGCCGACTTCCCGCTCGTCGAGGACCGCGGGAAATCTGATGGGACGGAGACGTACGCCATCTCCTCGACGCAGCCCATCGACTCCCCGACTGCCGCCGGGGTCGCCGTCGTTGGCGGCGCGATGGGGGCGACGTCGGCCTTCCACGAGGGAGGCGATCACACGGCGGTTCGGACCGGGGCAATCGCGGGCGAGCTCGCCGCAGCGGGCGACCTCTCGCCGTACAACGAGCGCTGGAAGGACGAGATCGGTGAGGAGGTACTCCGGAACGTCACGATGGCCGATGTCGTCCACGACTACGAACCCGACGACTGGGACTGGGCGTTCTCGACCGCGCAGAAACTCCTCGAAGACAGCGAGGGCTACGGCCTGTTCGACACGAGCAACGTCAGGGCGGGCTTCGGTGCAGCCAAACTCGTCACGACGTACAAGCGCACGAAGTTCTCATTCCGGAACGGCAAGTACGTCCAGATCACCGAGTCCGACTACGCGTTGTAAGCAAGAGCCGAGTCAGCGGAGTCGGAACGGCCTTTGGTCTCGACCGTCTGCGTATAGATGCGCACCCTTAGTCCCCGCCCGAGTACTCCCACTATGGGAGCGATGACACGGCGGCGAACCCGGGTGTGCGACATCTGCGGACAGTCCGCGCCCGAAAGGCGGACCGCCCGACACGAGGGTTTCCCGGCCGACGCGGCACGCAGCCCCGGGATGAGGCCGGCCGTTAGTGTTCCGGGCGCACATCGACCTTTTACGCTGCGCGCTGGCTCCGCCAGCGCTCGGTAAAAGCTCGACCAAAAGCTCTCCTCGCTCCCGTTGGTCGCTCGTCGGCCTCGCGCTCACGTCCGTTCACGCGAGTGAACCGGCGACCTACCGGGCTCTCCGAGCCGCTCGGTCGCCGGATGCTTGCCACTTCCACCGATCACTAGTAGTCTCTTGCCCGGTAGTGTTCCGGGCGTACATTTCAGAACTGGAGAGAGGGTCCACTGATTCAGCGGTGAGTAGCAGATACGGAAGTTACTATTCGTATTAGCAGTATGCTTTTGCGGGAGTAACAGCAACGTGTAGGTATGTCCGAGGGTGAATCCCGGCGGATCGCACGCGAACTCCTGAGCGAGCCCCATATTCGCGGCCGCAGGATCAGCGTCCGCCAGGTGTACGCCCTCGTTGAGGAACGCGGTGAGGATCCTGAGGCCGTTGCCGATCGGTACGATCTCGACGTAGCTGACGTGTATCACGCGTTGGCGTACTATCACGATCACCCGCGAGAGATGCGTGACGTAGAAGAGGCGCGCGAAGACGCTATGGAAGACTTCCGCGAATCCATCGACCGACCCGAAGGCGTCGGTCCAGACGCCGCCTGAAATGAGCGAGTGGCGTTTTCTGCTTGACGAGAACATCGACCCAAAGACGGCCACGTATTTGGAGAAGGAAGAGATCTATGCGGAACACGTCCGCGATGCGCTCTGGCAGGGAGCCGACGATGAAGCAGATGTGCTACCGTACGCACGGGAACACGAACTGATCGTCGTGACGAGCGACGTGAAAGACTTCGGTGGAGTGCCGGCTGATCGTCACGCTGGCATTGTTCTCCTCTACGACGATACGATGCCGGCATATCGGGTTGCAGCTGGTCTTATTACAATGACCGACGCATACCAGGATCGAGATTCGTTCGGCGGGCGCGAGGAACTCGATCCGTGGATTTGAACAGATGCATTGATTTTACGCGTTCAAGCGCCTCAGACCGTCTGGTTCACTTCCACTGGGCCTACTAGTAGATCCTCGTCCGGTAGTGTTCCGGGCGTACATTTCAAATATTCAACGGAAAGGAACTCTATAGCCAGTTCCGACTCACGTATTCGAGCGTCACGTCGGACTGGTTGATGTACTCGGAGAGCTCGTGTACGATGTCTCCGACCTCTTAGGCCGAAAGTGTCTGATTCTTCTGGAAGAGAATTCCAGCAGTGTCTTCGGCACCTATCTGGGTGAAAAAGTCGTCATCTTGAGTGAGAAGGAGACGGTTTGTCTCGCGTCCGTACGCAGCAATCGACTCGTCGTCAGCACCGAGACCGAGCTCTTCGACATCGCCGACCCGTTTGACATCATGACCGAGCTTCCGCAGATAGTTGATCGTCGCCCGCTCGACGTTTTCGTCAGCGAGGATGCGATACATTAGTCACGCACGTCGTCAGGGTCGGTCGTCAAGTGGTCGTGTTCCTCAATCGCAGATTGCCGCTGACGTTCGATCGTCCGCATCTCTTCGG
Source organism: Halobellus sp. (assembly GCF_042218505.1). Taxonomy (NCBI): domain Archaea; kingdom Methanobacteriati; phylum Methanobacteriota; class Halobacteria; order Halobacteriales; family Haloferacaceae; genus Halobellus; species Halobellus sp. The sequence goes on along the minus strand of NZ_JBDGQZ010000016.1, from coordinate 4,575 downwards.
GATGGTCGTGGTAGTACGTGAGCGCCCGATAGACATCAGCCACGTCGAGGTCGTGGCGATCGGCGACTGTTCTGGGATTGAGCCCCCGCTGTTCAACCTGTTCTTTGATAAACTGAACAGTGATACGTCGGCCTTCGAGATGCGGCTCGTCGTGGAGTTCCTGCACGATACGTCTCGCCACTTGGCTCATACCGCAGACTACGCCGCCATCATACTTGAACGTCTGGACTGGATTTCGGCCCGATTTTACTTTCACCGAGCCTACTAGTAGAAACTCGTTTGGTAGTGTTCCGGGCGTACACTTCGAACTGAATACGATAGACAGTCGAATAAAACGTCGCGTAGAAAGCTACATTTTCTCGGCATCCGTGGGCGCGAACGAATGAGCGACTCGCTCTGGTATCCGTCGGTAAAGGACGTCATCGACATTCATAGCGACATCGTTTCAGAGTACCCGGATACCAGCCCCGGTGTCCAGAATCGAGGGGACGTGGAGTTCGCACTTGAGTTCGTCGAAGAGGGAACTTTCGGGTCGGTTCCCGGCACGATTTACGAGAAGGCGTATCACCTGCTTCGACTGCTCGTTGCCAATCACCCGTTCGTGGACGGGAACAAGCGGACAGCGCTCAACACAGTCGTCGTATTCTATTTCCTCAACGGATATCGGTTTGACTACGACGACGAGATGCGGGAGGTTCTGAAGCAGTTCGGTACAGACGAAACCACGGTGAGCGAAGAACGGGTCATCGACTACCTCAAAACGGGTACCGAGGAAATAGACCTCGCTGAAGAAATCGAACAGTGGCGAGACGGCCTCATTCGGCACGGACTCGAACAACTGACAGACGAGTCGTCGGACCCGAACGATTAACCGCGCCCGCGGACAAAAAGTAGGTATGACAACGGAGCAGAGACAGGGCGAAAACACCCCACTCGACGACGTGTTGGAAGACATTCGACGTGAACTCGTACGTCGGGTTGCCGAGGCTGACCGGGACGAACACCGCGAAATCTACGACGCCCTCGAGGACGAGTGACGTTCTGAATTATTCTGTCTTTTCCCGCTATTGCAGAGGGTTTCAGTTCTACCCTCCTGCTAGTAGAAACTCGTCCGGTAGTGTTCCGGCGTACACTTTCGAACTACCGCAGATGCGTCTCCAGTGAGTCTACGACGCGATTCACGAATTCGTCAGTGACTCGACCCTGCCGCGCGACGAGGTCTTCGCTCCAGGCGAGTGAATCACCCACGGCGAGACGAACGACTCCCGTGGACCACCGCCAGTTTCCCAGACACCTTCCCCGAGGCGAAGCGAGTCGTCGTATCTCTTCGGCGAGATAGCGACCGCGACGTGTTGCTCGTCGGCGAACAGGAGGGAACTGTTGTTCACGACAAGCCACGGTCGCTGGCGATCAGCGACGAGTTTGAATGGCCAGTGCTCCTGACGATATCGCCGCGTTTCGGCACCATCGATCACTCGTCTTCACTCGAATCCTGTTCGCTCGGATGCGGCAAGTCGGGGGCGACAGCGTCCCAGTGCTCCGACTCGATTCCGCCATCGGCTTCGTCGAACTGTTCGCTCACATCGTACGAGTCGCACGCTGCGGCGACCCGCTATTCATCCTCCGTGATCGCCCAGCACTGCCTTCGACGGCGGGCGAAATCACGCTCTTTCAATCGCGTGAGCGCGGTGCCGACCGTGTCTGGGCCCTCGTCGACGGCAGTAGCTATCTCTGACCGGGTGAACGCCGCGTCCCGGTTCGTGTGGAGATTTGTTTGGCGAGCGAGAGGAGCTTGATCCGTGGATTTGAATAGATATGTTGATTTCGCGGTTTTGAGCGTCTCAGGTCAGCTAATACACCTTCGTCAAGCCTACTAGTGAACCGTCTCGGGTTCGGTCCCCGGGATAATCGTATTGTTTCGTTGATAATTCGTCTTCGAGACGGTACTTAACGGTACCAGTGCCGGTACACGAATCGCCATCTGGCGGATGAAACACTGATGCGTCAACACTCACCCGCGCACGGAATAATAGATACTCCCAAGCCCAAGCCCAATCAGTAGCGACTCAATCGTGTAAAGGATCAGAAGCGTCGATCCGGTGATTTCGTAGATTCCGATAATCGCGGGTGCGTAGATGACTTCGGCCACGGTGCTGAGCGTGACGAGTCCGAAGCCCAGTGTGGTAAACTTCAAACTGCTCTTGCCGACTCGCCGCTGTGCTTGGAAGCTCAAGTATGCGAGAGCGCCACCGATGGCGAAAACGAAGACGTTGCTCAACACCAGCATCCAGAGTGTGGGTAGACTACTCATTACTCCTCCTCATTGGCCTCGGATCGTCCTCCAGATTCCTGAAGGTCCTCGATGAGTTCAGCGAACTGATCCACGGTATCCCGTTCGATGTCGATATCGACGGTAAGTTCTCCTTCCTGTATGCTGATCCTGATTTCATTTAAATTACTCTTGTATTCGTTGTACTGTGTCCCGTCGGGGTCTCTCGTGAGTTCTTCGGAGAGAAGGTTATATTCTTTCATAATGTTAACACGGCGGTAGATGGTCGCTAAGGATCGGTCACAGATCTCCGCTAACTCCTTGGCAGACATCGGTTGGACGCTCGCGGCAACGAGGATGCGACGGACATCCTCACTGGCCAGGACGTCGAAGATGTCACTGGGATCCCACGCTTTACTCACATATGTTCACTTTGGATCTGACCATTACTACTGGGTCGGAGAGTCGGTCGCTGACACATCTGTTCAGTATGGAATGCACGTTATCCACGTGTTTAATTCTCGGTCCCCGGCTGACGGTCAGGGAAACACGAAACGTGAGTCGAACCACTGCCCCTGCCGCAACCACAGATCCGCTTGGATTAGTTTTCACGATGACTATCAATCATCAGCAGCGGCGTTTTCCCCGTCGTGCAAGCCTCATCGGAATCGTTCCAGATAAGAATTGTGCCAGAGTAGACTGTTCTGCGACCCCCAACACGGTAATATCGTGATTTCTGGTGAGCCTGACCGACGCCCCGGTAGTCGTCTCTCCCAGAATTATATTTGTTTGGATTGTGTCAGTCTCGTCAGGTACGTCTGGGTGACGTTGCTGTTCAGTTCGTTTGATCGTCGAAGTGTCGGCCGTCTCCGACAGGGCAGTCACCAGCTGTACGCGCATATTATAAACAACCCCGATCTCGGAGGCAGCGCGCGCCGCGGCCGCAGTGTGTGTTCCTGCGGCGATCGGGACGAGGACCGAGTCGTCCGGTGCGTCCGGACCCGGACCGATCCGCTCAACGAAGAGATCACTACTGACTCGAGTACTCAGCGTTTCGATGGAGACTCGCCTGAGCAATGATTCTCTGAACGGTGATAGCTCACTCGATCCCACGGTAGTAGCGTTTGCAACTGATTACACAGTCGATCGCACGCAGTCGCGCGATCGAGTGAGCGAGGACTTGCGAACGCTACTATAGAAGCGCTGAAGCGTCTACTCGCTCAGTGAGAGAGACGATTGACTCCACAGGGTCGTGGCTCGCCGGTGACAGACCATCGGCGGATACGTCGAACGACTCAAAAACTGATACTGCTCGTTCAACGATCGCATCCTGTGCGGATCCGATTTCGTTAGTTGCCGTGAGTAACTGATCCGATAACTGTGTGACACTCACTATCTTCACCGTTCCAACGTTCGCTTGAGCGAGCGTACACCCATCCGAGTGAGCGCATCTACCGAAGCAGGGTTTGCAACTGCCACAACAGCGCAGTAGTCACTCATCGACGATGGGGTCAGTCGACAGAAGCCACGTCGCGTCACCGCAGCCAATGTATTGACGATGGTTCTTTGATTCAGTTTCGGGGCGCTCTCCATCACATCGAGCCTCCCGCTGCGTCAGCGTCGAACCATTCGTCGAGCCGAACGGTGACCACCGGGACGTCGGCGGTCCGTACGGTCCGTTCGGTGATACTGCCGAGAAGGAACTGTTTCACGGGTCCGCGCCCGTGTGTCCCCATAATGATCACATCGATGTCGTGGTCATCGGTGTACCGTTGAATCGCGCTGTAGGGCGTTCCCTGCTGAATGACGGCTCGAGTCTCGACACCAGCCGCAGTCGCTCTCTCGACGGCTTCGTCGGTCACGTTCGTGTGAAGCTTGTCGGTAAGAGATCCGAGTTCGTACGTTTCGTGTTTCGTCGCTTGGGCTCGAATGTCGACGACGTAGAGCACGTGCAGTGTCGCGTCGAAGCGTGCCGCGAGGCTGATTGCGTGGTCGATCGCGAGTTCAGAGCCATCCCCACCACGTGTCGGTAAGAGCAGGTCGGTATACGTCCTGTCGACCGATGCGTCGGACCCGCCTGCCGTCCCCACAGTCATTACCGGAACAGGTGACGTGCGGACAAGCTGTTGTGTGACGCTTCCGAGCAGGTGGCGTTCGATGTTGCTTCGGCCGCGCGTCCCCATCGCGATCAAGTCAATACCGTTGTCACTCAAGTACGCCTGAAGCGCTTCTGCCGGCGTGCCGTCGACCAATGCAGTAACCACGTCCACTCCAGCGTCTTCGCTGAACGTTACGACTTCATCGAC